>JACDZH010000202.1 GCA_013426815.1 Paludibacter sp. | reverse complement strand
TATATACACAAATTTTTAAACACTTTTGTGACTAAAAAAACACACTCTAATTAACCAATCAATTAATAAACCATTAAACCAATCATGATAAAAGTAACCGATTTGCAAAAAGTTTATAATGGTGTGACCGTTTTGAATATTCCGGGTTTAATAATTCCTCAAGGCGAAAGTTTTGGTTTGGTAGGAAATAATGGTGCAGGAAAAACCACTTTTTTCAGATTAATTCTAGATTTAATAGAGCCAACGCAAGGCGAAGTGACGATTGAAGACCAAAAAGTAATGCGCAATGATGGGTGGAAAAAGTTAACCGGTTCGTTTTTAGACGAAGGATTTCTGATTGACTTTTTAACCACAGAAGAATACTTCAAGTTTGTAGCCTCTTTGTATCACAAATCAGAAGGCGACGTTGTAGATTTCTTAGATACAATGAAGGACTTTTTTAATGGCGAAATATTAGGTAACAAGAAATTAATTCGCGATTTTTCAAAGGGAAACCAAAAAAAAATTGGTATTGCAGCCGCACTTATCGGCGATCCGAAAATACTTATTCTCGACGAACCATTCACTGCACTCGATCCATCGTCACAAATTCGTCTTAAACGTTTTCTGACTGATTTGCAAATTCGATTTAACATGACCATGCTAATTTCCAGCCACGATTTGAACCATATTACCGAAGTTTGCAAACGTATTGTGGTACTCGAAAAAGGAAAAATAGTGAAAGATATTAAAACCGATCAGGACACTTTAAAAGAATTAGAGACATATTTTGCTGTGTAAAATCAAATGATTTAGAGTTGACTATCTTTTTTATTTCTTCATCTTATTATATATATTTTCCAACTTAAAACTTTCCTCTACACGATATTTTCCGTATATGTTTTTCACTGTACAGCATTCGGTATAAGCATCGTGCTCAAATATAAGTACTTGATGCTTCTCAACAGCTTCATCCAATAATCCTTTTTTTTCCTCCATTGCAGTGATTGGATAGGTGTCGTAAGCCGAAATCCAGGCAATGGGTAAACAAGCAGCAATTGGAATAACATCACCTACATAAACGTATGTTTTTTCGGCTGCATGTATATAACTCACCAACTGTCCAACAGTATGACCGTTGAAAATACGTAATTCAACTTCAGGACAAAGCAACTGGTTTTCACTGATAAGCTTCAATTTTCCCGATTCCTGAACTGGCAGCATATTTTCGATAAAATACGAATCACCTTCGCGTAAGTTTGGTTTCAGAAAATTGTTCCATTGGGCTTCGCCAACATAATGTGTGGCGTTGGGAAAAGTCAGTTCAACTTTTGTTTTATCAGCATTATAAAATGTACTTCCACCGCAATGGTCGAAATGTAAGTGCGTGTAAACCAAATCAGTAATGTCTGAACAAGTATATCCAATTTTATTTAGTTCCTTTTCGAAATTGATGACACCCAAAAAATCGTAATACTTTAAATATTCCAGCTGTTTATCACCACAACCTGTATCAATAAGGATGCATTTTTCTCCGGTATCGATTAAAAGACAGCGCATTGTAAATCTGCAAAAGTTTTCTTCGTTGCATGGATAGCGTTTTTGCCATACACGTTTGGGTACGACTCCAAAAGCAGCACCACCATCTACCTGAAAAGTTCCGGATTCAATTTTAAATAATTTCATGTGTAAATAATTGTTTTCTATTGTCACATGGAACTCGCATGTCAGATTCTATCTCTCGTTGGTCGATGACCGTTGGTTCATCAGCTTTATTGAGGGCATTCGTACATGCTCGTTTCATATTGGATGTGAGGTTTTTATTTGAATTTTCTTTTAATAAATCTGGGGAGTTAAACTTTATGAACTTTAAGGCTTAACAAAGTTTCTTACAATATCTACCTTGAGCATAGGAATTCTATGAAGTTGTCGAACTTTTTTGTACATTTGCGACTTATAATTTTTTTTTACAAAAATAGGTAAAATCAATCAATTTTCCAATCATATGCAACGAGTTCATTTTATAGCCATTGGTGGAGCTGCCATGCACAACTTAGCCATAGCCATTAGTCAAAAAAGTAATTTTTTGGTCACAGGTTCCGATGATGAAATATTTGAACCATCGTTGAGTAGGCTTAAAGAACATAAATTATTACCCGAAAAAATGGGCTGGTTTCCGGATCGAATTCACAAAGGATTAAATGCTGTAATTCTTGGAATGCATGCCACGCTGGATAATCCCGAATTGATTCGTGCCAAAGAATTGGGATTGAAAATCTATTCTTTTCCAGAATATCTTTACCAACAAACCCGCAGCAAAACACGTATTGTTATCGGTGGAAGTCATGGAAAAACGACGACTACTGCCATGATTTTATATGTATTGAAAGGATTGAAAATTGATGTGGATTATATGGTGGGTGCTCAGATTGAAGGTTTCGACAATATGGTTAAACTTTCGTACGAATCGCGCATAGCAGTTTTCGAAGGTGACGAATATCTTACTTCACCCATTGACCGACGACCAAAATTTCATTTATACAAACCACATATTGCCGTTATAACAGGTATTGCCTGGGATCACATCAATGTATTCCCTACTTTTGATAATTATGTGGATCAATTTAAAATTTTTACAGACTTAATGGAAGTTCAGGGTCGGCTTATTTATTTTGATGGAGATGAGAATCTGAATAATATTGCACTTAAACTCCGACGGGATATTGTGCCGTTTCCATACAATACACCTGAATATGAAGTGCGTGACGGAGTTACTTTTCTGATTACAAAAAACGGAGAAGTACCCTTAAAAATATTCGGAGAACACAATTTGCAAAATTTGAATGCAGCCCGTTTAGCGTGCAGGCAAATTGGTGTGACGGATGATCAATTCTATTCAGTAATTTCTGATTTTCCGGGCGCTTCCAATCGACTACAAAAAATCGCAGAAACAACTGGTTCGGTGGCATTTAAAGACTTTGCACATTCACCGTCCAAACTAAAAGCAACCGTTCAGGCGGTAAAACATCAATATCCCAATCGGAAATTGTTGGCTTGTATGGAATTACACACGTTCAGTAGCCTAACGGAGGATTTTTTACCTCAATATGCAGATTGCATGGCTGAAGCAGATGTGGCTTTTGTGTATTATAATCTAGAAGTGATTCAACATAAACGACTGAAAGAGATTCAACCCGAAAGTGTAAAAAAGGCTTTCGGAGGAAAAAACCTTACTGTTTTTACCGATTCTTTGGCTTTACAACAAAAACTTCGAGAATTGAATTATGATAATACCGCATTGTTATTAATGACTTCGGGTAATTTTTCGGGAGTAAATTTAATTGAATTTGCAAATGAACTACTGAAAAGTTGAACCAAACACTAATCAACCAATCTCTAATTAACCAATCTCCAATTAACCAATGACCGATAAACAAATTCTCTTAGATCAACGTTATATGCGCATGGCTCGTATTTGGGCTGAAAATTCTTACTGCGAACGTCGGAAAGTAGGTGCCTTGTTGGTAAAAAACAAGATGATAATTTCGGATGGATACAATGGTACACCATCGGGATTTGAAAACAAGTGCGAAGATGAAAATAATACTTCAAAACCTTATGTTTTGCACGCCGAAGCCAATGCAATCAGTAAAATTGCACGTTCGCACAATAGCAGCGACAACGCCACATTGTATGTAACTGCCTCACCTTGTATCGAATGTGCAAAATTAATCATTCAGTCAGGAATAAAACGGGTGGTGTATGGTGAGAAATACCGGATTATGGATGGAGTTGAATTGCTGGAACGTGCAAAGATTGAAGTAGTCTATTTGGGTGAATAACAATAGGATAAATCACACATAACTGATTAAATATTTAGTCATTTTACTTTAACTATAAACATTTTACATTATTAAAGATGAATAAGAAAAACTTTTTGTTGGTTTTAATTGTATTTCTTTCGGTTTTTTTCGGATTACTTCTAGGAAATATTCTTGCACTTCGATCCAATGGTTCCGGTGTTTTTTTGGGAAGTAGAACACACAATAAAGTAGATGAACTACTTTCGATTATCGATGCACAATATGTCGACACAGTAAATGCAACCGAAATGACGGAAGAAATGATGACCGATTTAATCTTAAAGCTCGACCCTCATTCTGTGTATATACCTGCATCTGATTTGGAAAACGTAAACAGCGAATTGGAAGGCAGTTTCAGTGGAATTGGAGTTCAGTTTAATATTCAAAATGATACCGTGATGATTATTTCTGTCATCAGTGGTGGTCCTTCCGAAAAAGTTGGATTATTAGCCGGTGACCGTATTGTGAAAGTGAACGATTCGGTTTTTGTGGGTAAAAAAATTACCAACGAAAAAGTAATGAAAAAACTACGTGGTCCTGCCGATTCTAAAGTCAGACTTGGTATTCGGAGGCATGGTACGCGGGAAATTTTGTATTATTCCATCACACGTGGTCAAATTCCGGTTAATTCGGTCGATATTGCTTATATGATTGAACCTCAGGTTGGATTTATCCGTGTGAGTAAATTTGCAGCAACAACTTATACCGAATTTTTGAATGCACTTGCCGATTTGAAAAACAAAGGAGCAAAAAAATACATAATAGACTTGCGCGAAAACAGTGGTGGATTTATGGAGCAAGCCATTAATATGGTGAATGAATTTTTGCCCGAAGGTCGAATCATAGTTTACTCACAAGGTAAATCATACCCTCGTTCCGAAGCCAAATCGGATGGAAAAGGCAGTTGTATTCAATTGCCAGTAGTAGTGTTGATCGACGAATTCTCAGCTTCGGCGAGTGAAATTTTTGCAGGTGCCATTCAAGATAATGACAGGGGTTTAATTATCGGTCGTCGTTCGTTTGGTAAAGGATTGGTACAACAACAACTCAATTTGACGGATGGATCTGCTGTACGCCTCACTGTGGCACGATATTATACGCCAACCGGCAGAAGTATTCAAAAACCCTATGTGCGAGGTAAATCAGACGATTACGAAATGGATATTCTGAATCGTTATAAACATGGAGAATTCGATAACAAAGATAGTATTCATGTGGCAGACTCACTCAAATACAAAACAATAGGTGGTCGCACAGTGTATGGCGGAGGTGGTATTATGCCCGATATTTTTGTACCACGCGATACCACCGAATTTACACCATATTTAAATAAGGTAATTAATTACGGTTATCTCTATCAATTTGCTTTTCAATACACCGACCGCAACCGAGCTAAACTGAAAAGTATTAAAACATGGCAGTCGATGGATATTTATTTAAGTCAGCAAAATTTAATAACTGAATTTGTTCTTTTTGCAACATCAAAAGGCATTGTGGCAAATTGGAAAGAGATTAATATTTCTAAAAAAATTATGCTTTCACAACTTAAAGCATATATTACGCGCAATTCGTTGGGTGATGCCGGTTTCTTTCCTTTACTTTATAAAGATGATAAAACAGTTAAAAAAGCATTGGAACAATTGAAGAAGAAATAATACAGATGACACAAATAAGCATTGAGAATAATTTAATGTCGGAATTTAAGTAATTGTAACGAATTAAACTTTACAAACTGGAGTTAATCACATAATTC
>JACDZH010000201.1 GCA_013426815.1 Paludibacter sp. | reverse complement strand
TTGATTATTTGATTGTTATAAGTGTTAATAATTGTCATGCGTAAAACAGGAAAAGCAACAGAAAATCCACGAAATAGAGAATCAAAACCCGACAAAGATAATCAGTCGAAAGAAACAAATTCTAATCGCAGATAGTTAAAAATGAAAACTTTAGAGAGGTAAATAGTTTTATCATTTTTCCAATTGCTCAGAGCATTCATGTTTAAAGAATATTTTGAGCAATTTTTTTTTAATGTAACTGCGGGAAATAATTTTGATTATTTTTGCAATGTTATTACGGCAAACTTTTCAGAATTAACTAACACTAAAATTGCAAACAACTATGGCTGTCCCTACTTTGCGAGCCAAAGAGCCCGCCAATATCTTAATTGATACCAATAAATGCACAGGATGTGGACAATGTGTCGAAGTTTGTAAAGACTTAAATTACGAAATTGTCAATCGAAAAGTTGTAAAATCCGATAAATTTATTTTTGGTTGTATTGGTTGCGGACATTGTATGATGGTTTGCAAAGCAGGTGAAATTGTTATCGAAGGTCGTGAACTTTCGCCCAAAGATTTATTCGATTTGCCCGATAAAAACATTGTTCAGGGCTACGAAGGCTTAATGGCAATACTTCAACGGCGTCGTAGTGTTCGTGAATTTAAAGACAAACCGGTTGAATCCGAAAAAAAATAAATCAGATTCTAGAAGCGGCACAAACTGCACCAATGGGTTTACCACCTTCGGATGTACATGTATTGGAGTTGGAAAATAAAACTCAGGTACGGGTTTTTGCCATCGAATTCTCAAAATACCTGGAGGGACTTAGATGGATAGTCTCGAATTGGTTCTTAACAATATTGCGTCCTTTTTTGGCAAAATCAAACGATGAAATGATGAGGGGATTTATTAAACCGGTTTTCGATATTTACGTCGATAGCATGAAAAAGGGCGACAATTGTATTAATTAAGATGCTCCCCTGGCTATGTTCTTTTACGGATCGCCTTATGCTGACCCTGCTGACCCGATCGTTGCAGCTACTTATGCCATGCTGGCGGGAGAGTCGCTTGGACTCGGAACGTGTATGCTTGGAGCTGTACATCCATTTATTCAGAATGGAAAAAAAACCCGAATATTCAGAGAAAAATATGGTATTAAATATCCTTCACACGAAGGTTTGTTTGTCATTTTTGGATATTCAAATGTTCATTATAAAAAGGGAGTGAAACGAACTTTTGCAGATATTCACAGGGTGCGATAAATGAAGAAACCCAAATATATAAAATCAGCTTTAATTAATTTATATTCAGAAAAAATCTTTAGAAAATAACATTTAAAAGTTCTAGTCAAAAACAGATTCTAAAATTAGAACAAAACATTGTACTTTGTTATTTATTTTTTGAAACTTAATGCTTTACACTTGCAACATATTAATAATCACTTGATTGAAATTGTTAACTAAATAACTTTTGGGTGTATTTTCGACAAGTATTCTTGTTCAGTTTGACCTGGTGTGGGAATGAATTCAGCTTTACCGAGACAATTAAGCACAGCTAAATCCATAATTGTAGAATAACCTGATCGTGATATAATTTTTTTTGCTCCTTTTAAATAAGATGCTATTTCATAGCTTGTTAGATGCGATACAATTGTTATATTTCCTAACCTAGTTTGTATTTGTGTATTTTGAGGTTGACCTTTAATAATCAATGTTTTAGTTGTTTCGTTTTGATATTTTTTCATTAATTCATTTTCAAAAATTGAACGTTGAGGTTCAATACCAGAAAGAATAGCAACAGTGTCAAAATTCTTTTTTGGAAGTATGTTTTTCATACTTCCAAAACGAGATAATGGTCCAATAAAAATAGCGTTTTTTGGAAGTGGATATTTGTGAGCCAAATCGCCTGAAAGTCCATTATTCTCTTTCGAATCTGGAATCCAACAGACTTGATATCGGTTAATAATTGTTCGATGCAGTAACCAAACTAGTGGTTCAAGGAATTTTAGACCATGTGGCATTTTTACCATCAATTGGTGTGTAATGTATATGGAATGAATGTGTATATTCCACATTCCGAAACGATTATCGGATATAATTTGATCAAAAGTTTCTGTTTTTAAAATGTTTTTTAACCATAGATGTTCTTTAACAATTCCCCCGAAAATTTTAGGAAAACTACCTAACATGGCAGTAATTTGCGAATTGCCGTTTGAATATCGAATGGAGTAGGAGGGAAACTCTAAGAATCGTAATGTAGGAAATTCCTGTTGCAAAAATTCCAACGCAAAACCGTCCGAAACCAGGACTGGTTCATGACCTTCTGATAGTAATTTTTGGATAATGGGCACACAGCGTGTGGCATGTCCTAATCCCCAATTCAAAGGACAAATAAGAATTTTCATAAAGTTGTTTGGTAAACTCGAAATACGATTCTACATCATTTCGCCACTGAAACTTCAAAACCCTGTTCTCTAGCTTTTTGGGCAATCAAATTCAATTCTGCAAATGTTACTTTTTCAAGGTTTTGAGCTGGTGTTTCTCTATCAATACTATAAATCATAACTTGTTGAGGACGAATTTCTTTTAATGCTTTCAACCATGCTTCAATTTCTGCATTAGTTGTATTATCAAACTTTTCATATTCAAATTCTCCGCGAAGAAACATGGTTTGAATAATTAATCGACCTTCAAATATCTTTAAATGATCAATAAACCATTGCACGTTGATGCGTTTATCTGTTGGTCTATCAATTAGTTGCATGGTGTGGTCAATGGCTGAGTCAAATTTCAGAATATTGTTATCCACTTTTTTCAAAGCGTTGAAAATTGATGGTTTGTGAATGCGGGTTGAGTTGGACAAAACACTCACTTTGGCAGTGGGGCAAAACTTGTTTCGCAGTTCAATCGTATCGTCAATAATTCCCTCAAAATCTGCATGCATAGTAGGCTCGCCGTTTCCCGAGAAAGTAATCACATTGGGAATTTGGTTGGCGGCTGCCATTTCTTTCAGTTTCACTTCCAGGGTTTCTCGCACTTGAACTCGCGTGGGAATTGGCAAATCATGCATGGTAGTATTAAAACCACACTCGCAGTAAATGCAGTTGAAAGTACATATTTTTGCATCAATGGGCAATAAATTTACACCCAGCGAAAGTCCCAATCGACGGCTGTGGATAGGTCCGAAGATTATTTGGTCGAATAGTATCATAAGTTTTATTTCTCCTCGCCTTAGTGGCGGTCGGGTGGCGCTATAATTTAATAATAATCCGCTCGCCCAGTGTTTTCGAAAGTTGTTTTTTTATCACATCCAATTTGCTCATTTCTTGCATTATTTCATCAACAAGCTTGTTGTTTTTTGCATCGTTGGCAGATTTCATTTCCAATAATTTCTGATTCATCATATCAATAAAAATACCATTTTTGTATTCATATATCAATCTGGGTACTAGTAAATTGAGCCGATCAGCATCAGTTTCCACTTTTTTTATTTTGGAGTGAATGGTACTCAGGACATATTTTTCGGATATTAAATCGGCAGTTATTGTGCTGATTTCATTGTTGGCATGATGTAGAAAAAAACGTTCAGCAACAAAATTATCAAGTGTATAATTTTGTCTGTATTCGTCCAACATCATAGTGTGTAATGGATTATGAAATCTGAGTTGGTCACGTTCCAATTCGTCAATAATATAGATACCAACAGTCAATGGATTTGGATTTACATCATCAGCTTCAAACAAAATAGCTTCGCCATATTTTACCAATATCTGTAGAATATTACGCTCCAATAATTCAAATTTTGAATTGGTATTGGACATTGTCACCAGATTTTCAGAGGCTGAGGTTGACTGTTGAAGTTGCGGCTCTGATTGTTTTCGGATAGTATTTTTTTCTTGTTCTGTGTTTTTTAGTTTATTTATTTGGTGGTAAAGCATTTGCTCATCAACATTGAGCAAAGTACTACATTCTTTCACATATTCGCCACGAATAATATTATTTGGAATGATGGCAATACTACTTACAATGTCCAATACCAATCCAGCCCGTTTTACAGGATCGTTGCCGGCATCGGCAAGTAAAAGATTGGTTTTAAACCGAATAAAATCTGATGAATTTTTTTCGACATACTCGATAAAATCCGAAGCATAATGTTTACGAGCAAACGAATCGGGGTCATCACTATCAGGTAGTAGCAATACTTTGATATTCAACCCTTCTTCCAACAATAAATCAATTCCGCGAATGGATGCTTTGATTCCGGCAGCATCACCATCGTAAATAACTGTTACATTTTCGGTAAAACGGTGAATCAATCTGATTTGACCTGGAGTGAGTGAAGTTCCCGACGATGAAACAACATTTTCAATACCACTTTGATGCATTGAGATTACATCGGTATAACCTTCCACCAAAAAGCATCTGTCTTGTTTTACAATAGCTTGTTTTGCAAAATAGATGCCGTAAAGTTCATTACTTTTATGGTAAATTTCTGACTCCGGCGAGTTCACATATTTCGCCATTTTGTCGACTTTTTTCAAAATCCGACCACCAAAAGCCACTACTTTTCCCGAAAGCGAATGAACGGGAAACATAACTCGTCCTCTAAATCGGTCAGCCAGATAATTGTTTTCACCTTCGAGTGTTAAGCCTGTTTTTATGAGATATTCTTTGTTATATCCTGCTTTGATGGCGGCTTGTGTAAAGGCATCGCGTTGTTCGAGACTATAACCGAGTTGGAATTTTTGAATGATATCATCCCTGAATCCCCGTTCGCGAAAATAACTGAGTCCAATGGCTTTGCCATCAATATGATGATGTAATGTATTACTAAAATGTTTTTGAGCAAAATCATTCACCAAAAACATACTTTCGCGGTCGTTTCGAACCGCCATTTCTGCCGACGAAAGTTCACGCTCCTGAACTTCAATGTGGTATTTTTTTGCTAAAAACTTAAGTGCATCGTAATACGAAATTTGCTCGTGCCCCATGATAAAGTGCACTGCATTACCACCTTTGCCACAACCAAAACATTTGAAAATACCTTTTGCAGGCGAAACGATAAATGATGGTGTTTTTTCATTGTGAAACGGACATAAACCCAATAAGTTAACCCCACGTTTTTTCAGTGTAACATAATCCGAAACCACATCCTGAATTTGTGCGGCATCGGTTATTCGGTCTATGGTGGCTTGGTCAATCATTTTTTTGTGTTACAAGATTTTGGTTACAAGTCTGAATGGACAAATGAGCCAGCAAACATTAAGAAAAACAGGATACAAAACTACTTATTTTATTCCACAAATCACTTACTGCATTTTAATTTTTTCATCGTATTTTGGGAAATAATAAAGGGAAACGTTGCAATTTCCCTTCAGTAAATATATGTAAATATTTCAATTTCAAATTAATGAGGATAAATGATTCTCTAATTTTACTAAATCTTCGGTGAATTTGCGAATTCCTTCAGCAAGTTTTTCGGTAGCCATAGCATCTTCGTTCAACATCCAACACTAGGTTATTTATTCGGACTGAATAGGCTTGATATCCATTAATTTAGAAGGTTCTACCCTTAATTGTGTGGGTTTTTGTATATTTGCAAAAAACTACCCCTA
>JACDZH010000200.1 GCA_013426815.1 Paludibacter sp. | reverse complement strand
ATTTGGCGCAAAGATACTAATTATTTTTAAAAGTATATATTATTTCGTTACAATTACTTAGTTATTATTTCTTTATCCAATACCAATATGTAAACAGAAATCTTATCCATTTTCATTGAATTCCCAAAGGATTGCTTTTTATGAGTCTCATAATAATTTTAATGGTATTGGATGTTTCCCAATCACAATGGTTATCCTAAGGCTACTCTCAACAAATTCTTTAATCAAATACATTCCTGTTGAAATTCAGTGGATTTCCGTTAAGAGGCTTCCATATTTCACATTTGATTAAAGTCTAGCTTTTATTGCCTTTGTTTCAGCTTCAAATCCTGGTTTTTCAAGCAAAGCAAACATGTTTTTCTTATATGCTTCTACTCCGGGTTGGTCGAACGGATTTACACCCAAAACATAACCACTTAAACCACAAGCTTTTTCGAAAAAATAAAGTAATTGCCCTAGATAATACTCGTTTAAACATGGCAATTCAATTTTTAAATTTGGAACGCCACCATCTATATGGGCTATCATAGTGCCCAGTTCAGCCATTTTATTGACTTGATCAACACGTTTTCCGGCTAAGAAGTTCAATCCGTCCAAATTATCTTCGGAAGTAGGAAAAACCTTGATGTAATTGCTTTCATTAATTGAAATAACAGTTTCGAAAATGCTGCGTTCACCTTCCTGAATCCATTGACCCATAGAGTGTAAATCGGAAGAAAAATCAACAGCGGCGGGAAAAATACCTTTATTTTCTTTTCCTTCACTTTCGCCGTAAAGTTGTTTCCACCACTCACCTATAAAATGCAATTTTGGATGAAAATTTACTAAAATTTCAATTTTTTTTCCAATTTTATAAAGTTCGTTGCGCACAGCAGCATATTGCGCAGCAGGATTTTCTTCGAATGAAGTTTCCAATCCACATATTTTTTCCATTTTCACTGCGCCGTCCACAAACTGACGAATATCAAATCCGGCAACAGCCATTGGCAGTAAACCAACTGGCGAAAGTACCGAATAACGTCCGCCTATATTATCTTCAATGACATAGGTTTTGTAACCTTCTTGTACTGCCAGTGTGCGCAAAGCACCACGAGCTTTATCGGTAACTGCAACGATAAGATTTTTTGCAACTGCTTTTCCCTGTTGTTCTTCCAATTGTGTTTTCAGCAATCGGAATGCCAAAGCCGGTTCGGTAGTGGTTCCCGATTTTGAAATAGAGATCAATCCAAATTTCTTTGTTTTCAACATTTCCTGTAATTCGTATAAGTAATCTTCGCCAATATTTTGTCCAGCATACACTACTACAGGCGATTTGCGCACTGTTTGTAACCAGTCAAAACTATTAGAAAGTGCATCGATAACGGCTTTTGCTCCCAAATAACTGCCACCAATACCTATGACCACCACTACTTCGCAATTGTCGCGAAGAATTTTTGCAGTATTTTCGATGTCGGATAAATGTGTAATGTCAATTGACGAAGGCAGGTTCAACCAACCCAGAAAAACGTTTCCTTTACCAGTTCCATTGTGTAATGCAGCATTAGCAGTAGCAATTTGTGTTTTGTAAGCATCCACATTTTGTTCAGATACAAATCCAAACGCTTTTTCGATAGATAATTTAATATTTTTCATAAAATAATTAGCCCCCAAAATCCACCGAAAGGGGACTTTGGAGCGTTAGTTTAAATGATTTATTTTAATAATATGTTCATATTTTATTTTTATAGTTCACTTTAGGGGATTTAGCGGGCTGTCAATTATTTCAGGTGTTCTGATAGTTTTCGAATTTCCATAGTTGGTGAACAGCGATTGTAGAGTATTTGGTAAATTGAATCTACAATTGGCATACTGATTTGGTATTTTTCATTTATTTCGTGAATACACTTTGTGGCATAATAGCCTTCAGCAATCATTTCCATTTCTATTTGAGCTGTTTTTACTGAATATCCTTTTCCAATCATAGATCCAAACAAACGGTTTCGACTAAATTTAGAATATGCAGTCACCAATAAATCGCCCAAATATGCCGATTCGTTAATGTCACGATACATAGGATTTGTAGCATTACAAAACCGATTCATTTCTTGTATTGCATTAGAAATCAATACAGCTTGAAAATTGTCACCGTATTTCAACCCATGACATATACCTGCTGCTATTGAATAAATATTTTTCATTACCGAGGAATATTCTATACCCATAATGTCATCGCTAATGGAAGTTCTGATAAAACTGGTTGAAAAGCGTTGAGCCAACATACGAGCTTTTTCGCGCGAAGTGCAGGCAAAAGTCAAGTACGAAAGACGTTCGAGTGCCACTTCTTCAGCATGACAAGGTCCTGCCAAAGAAGCAATATTGTTTTTTGGAACATGATATATTTGTTCAAAATAGTCCGAAACAATCATGTTTTCGTCAGGTACAATTCCTTTTATGGCTGAAACTATGAATTTATTGTCCAACTTACGTTTCAATTTTTTCAAGTGCTGTTTTAGAAACGGCGATGGTGTTGCAAAAATTAAAATATCGGAAATGCGTACCAACTTGTTGATATTGCTTGTAAAATGTATGCGGTCAGTATCAAACTTCACACCTGTCAAGTACGATGGATTTTTGCTCATTCTAATAAATTCATCAATTTGCTCCTGCCTACGCATATACCAATTGATACTATCGGAATTGGTAAGCACAATTTTCGCAATTGCAGTAGCCCAGCTACCCCCACCAATTACAGCAATTTTACTTTTTTCGTTCATAGTATTATTTTTATTAAACGAGTAAACGTTTAAACAAGTTAACGAGGTAAAGCCTCAACTTACTAGTCTTTGTTTCCTAGTTTACTTGTTTCCTCGTTTACTTTTTCTATCCACTCAGCCACTTCTTCTTTTGTGGGATTGTTGAGTTCCATTTTATATTTTTTGTTCAAAACTGCAAATATCTTGATGGAATTTGTTGGGGTTCAAACCTTTCAAATCGGTTACCATTGATTTTCCTGCCTTTTGTACTACAGCTATCCAAGCTTCGGGAATTCCCAATTTTTCAAATTTCTCGTAATCATCTTTCTTTGTTACCATTTCGGGTTTCATTTGAGGAAAAAAAAGCACTTCCTGAATGGCTTGTTGACCGGTCATTAACATTACTAATCTGTCCATACCGATTCCCATCCCCGAAGTCGGTGGCATTCCATATTCCAACGAACGTACAAAATCCATATCAATATACATGGCTTCGTCGTCGCCTTTTTCGCTAAGATTAAATTGTTCCTGAAATCGCCCTAATTGATCTATCGGATCGTTTAGTTCTGAGTAAGCATTTGCCAACTCTTTGCCGTTCACCATTAGCTCAAAACGTTCGGTTAGTTCAGGATTATTGCGGTGTCGTTTGCATAGAGGGCTCATTTCGAGCGGATAATCGGTAATAAATGTAGGCTGAATGTAGTTTACTTCGCATTTTTCGCCGAATATTTCGTCTATCATTTTACCTTTTCCCATTGATTCATCTGCTTCAATATGTAATTGTTTGCACACTTCACGCAAATGTACTTCGTCCATTCCATTAATATCGATGCCAGTAAATTCCTTGATTGCATCAATCATAGTAATGCGTTTAAATGGCGTTTTAAAACTAATTAAATTTTCACCCACCATTATTTCATTTTTACCATTTACATCAATACAAATTTTTTCAATCATTTGTTCGGTAAAATCCATCATCCAATTATAATCTTTGTAGGCTACATAAATTTCCATAGCCGTAAATTCAGGATTGTGTGTTCGATCCATTCCTTCGTTACGGAAGTTTTTGGAAAATTCGTAAACACCTTCAAAACCACCTACAATAAGGCGTTTCAAATACAATTCATCTGCCACACGGAGGTAAAGCGGCATGTCCAACGCATTGTGATGCGTTGTAAATGGACGTGCAGCTGCTCCACCTGGTATGGATTGTAAAATAGGTGTTTCTACTTCGATGTAATCCTGAGCATTGAAGAAATTGCGCATGGATTGATATACTTTAGTCCGTTTCAGAAAAATTTCTTTCACTCCTTCGTTTACTACCAAATCAACATAGCGTTGTCGGTAACGTTGTTCTGGGTCTTCAAAAGCATCGAAAACCAGGCCATCTTTGTATTTTACTATTGGTAACGGACGAAGTGATTTACTTAAAACGGTTAATTCCTGTGTATGAATGCTTATCTCACCTGTTTGAGTACGGAAAACATATCCTTTAATGCCCACAAAATCACCAATATCCAACAATTTTTTGAACACTGTATTGTACATTTCGGGTTGTGCATCGGTATTTATGTCATCGCGACTAATATACACTTGAATACGACCTTTGGAATCTTGTAGTTCAATAAATGAAGCCTTTCCCATTATGCGCCGGCTCATAATACGACCTGCCACGCAGACTGTATTACCCTTTTCATTTTCTTTGAATTCTGATTTTATATTGATAGAATACGCATTGGTTGGATATTCGGCTGCAGGATATGGATCGATGCCCAATTTACGCATTTCGTCCAGACTATGGCGTCTGAACAGCTCTTGTTCGCTAAGTTCTATACTCATATTGTTTTTGAAATACAAATTGCTGCAAAATTACAAAAAAAGGATGAAAATGTAATACAAAATACCTAATATATAATAGCTGATAAAATATATTTTTTTTGCTGTTTTTTTCTATAAAAAAATAAATCTTATGAGAAAAATAAGATATTTTTTTAACCGTTTTGACTTATCAGCACTAAAGTTTTCTTATTTAGAATTTCAATTTGCTTCCCAGCAACTTTAATTATTCCGTCTTTATCAAATTCGGCTAAAACCCTGCTAACACTTTCTCTGCTGGTATCAACCAAATTTGCCAATTCTGATTGAGAAATTGGCAAATTGAAAACATCATTTTGGAAAATTACTTCTGAAATTTCAATTAAAGCATCTGCCATATTTCCCCTAATTTGCTTTTGAGTGCGGTTGGCACATCGGCGGAACGATTCCAATTCGTTTTTACACAATTCTATAATTATCTCATTCGAAAAATCACGGTTTTCATTTAATATTGTTTGAAAAATCTTTACATCAATGAAACACACTTCAACTTCCGATATCGATGTAACTGAATACTGATTAATTTTATCGCCAAATGTTGTTGGAAGGCCCAAGTATGTTGGAGCTTTTACCAAACGCACGATTTGCTCATGATATGGACCTTGCAAATGAATTTTTGCTAATCCAGTTCGAAGAAAAACAACATTTGTCGAATACATGCCTTGCTTAATAATTGTGTCTCCTTTTTTGAAATTTAAAACAAGGTGATTCTCCGAAAGTTGATCAAAACTGGCATCACACAATGTGTTTGCTGCTTTGGAATTAAACGGACAAGTTTTACAGTTACTTTGCATACGATTTTTTTTTTAAAATTCTACAAATATATATATTGTGATGCATATCACAAAATTATGAACGAATTGAGTTTTCTGTTACTATATACATTGGGTTTATATTTGGGTTTTTTGAAAAACATTAATCCTGTTGTAAATCAATATAATAGTAACTACTCAGCACCCCTAAGTTGATGATACAGAATATTTTATGAATTT
>JACDZH010000199.1 GCA_013426815.1 Paludibacter sp. | reverse complement strand
TTTCTTTATGAGAACTTCCCTTTTTTCTGTTTTATTTGTCGGTCAGTAGTGAATTTCAAATATTAAAACCCTGAGTCTACTCCGATAAGTCAATATTCAATTTTTTGAACGCTATGTCCGCTAAGACACTAAGACGCAACGCTCAGATATACAATAACCTTAATTTCTTTGCGGCTTAGCGACTTTGCATCTTTGCGCCTGCCTGTCGGTAGACAAGTTCAAAAAAAACTTTTCGGAGTGTACTCAACCCTTAAACTTTAAGCTCTAAACCTTAATCTCTAAACATCTAAACGCTAAACCTAAAGCCCCTAAACGCTAAACCCTAAACGTTTAATCCAACTTCAATACTTCCAGAAACGCTTTTTGTGGTACTTCTACATTTCCTATTTGTTTCATACGTTTTTTACCTTTTTTCTGCTTTTCGAGCAATTTGCGTTTTCGGGTAATATCACCTCCATAACATTTGGCAGTAACATCCTTACGAACAGCTTTGATGGTTTCGCGACTGATAATTTTGGCACCAATAGCAGCCTGCACAGCAATGTCAAATTGTTGACGAGGTATCAGTTCTTTCAGTTTTTCGCACATTCGCTTGCCAAGCGGTACAGCATTATCCACGTGGATTAAGCACGAAAGTGCATCCACAGGTTCGCCATTCAACAGAATATCTAAACGAATTAATTTTGATGGACGGAAACCATTTAAGTGATAATCGAATGATGCATAACCTTTTGAAATACTTTTCAATCGGTCATAAAAGTCAAATACAATTTCGCTAAGTGGCAAATCGTAAATTAATTCCATGCGGTTACCCGAAATATAATTTTGTTTTACCAATTCTCCTCGTTTGCCCAAGCAAAGTGTCATAATCTGCCCAATGTAATCGGTGCGAGTAATAATTGAAGCTCGAATAAATGGTTCCTCGATATGGTCAATAGCCATAATATCAGGTAATCCAGACGGATTGTGCACTTCAATTATTTCGCCTTTATTGGTAATAACTTTATACGACACGTTTGGAACAGTTGTAATCACATTCATGTTAAATTCGCGGTCAAGGCGTTCTTGTATAATTTCCATGTGTAACATGCCCAAAAACCCGCAACGGAAACCAAAGCCCAATGCTACCGACGATTCAGCTTCGAAAGTAAGTGAAGCATCGTTTAGTTGCAACTTTTCGATGGAAGAGCGTAGATCTTCAAAATCCTCTGTATCAATAGGATAAAGACCTGCAAAAACCATCGGTTTCACTTCTTCAAAACCGGCTATAGCCCACGAACAAGGTCGTTTTACGTGAGTAATGGTATCGCCAACTTTTACTTCCTTTGAGGTTTTTACACCAGAGATTATATAACCCACATTGCCCGCATTCAGTGTTTTGGTAGGCGACATTTCGAGTTTCAACACACCAATTTCGTCTGCATTATATTCTTTTTCGGTATTTACAAATTTCACGGAATCACCTTTATTAATTGTTCCATTAATAATTTTAAAATAAGCAATTATTCCGCGAAAGGAATTAAAAACAGAATCAAAAATCAAACATTGTAATGGTGCTTCGGGATCACCTTTGGGTGCAGGAACACGACTCACAATAGTTTCCAGAATTAGGTCAACACCCAAGCCTGTTTTTCCGCTGGCACGGATGATTTCTTTGTGTTTACAACCTAGTAATTCTACTATTTGATCTTCCACTTCTTCGGGCATGGCATTGTCCATGTCCATTTTGTTCATAATAGGTATTATTTCTAAATCGTGTTCCAATGCCATGTATAAATTGGAAATTGTTTGAGCCTGAATACCTTGCGTGGCATCTACTATCAATAAAGCACCTTCGCATGCAGCAATGGAACGAGACACTTCGTAGGAGAAATCGACATGACCCGGAGTATCAATTAAATTAAAAATAAATTCTTCGCCATTCAATTTATAACTCATTTGAATGGCGTGACTTTTAATGGTTATACCACGTTCGCGCTCCAAATCCATATTGTCGAGCACTTGCGCTTGCATTTCTTTTCCAGCAACAGTATTTGTATATTCTAATAGTCGATCAGCTAAAGTGCTTTTACCGTGGTCGATATGTGCAATAATGCAAAAATTGCGGATATTATTCATTCGTAATGTTCTTCTAATTTTGATTTGTTTTGCAAAAGTACAAAAAAAATTATGAATTATGAATTTCAAGATATAAGGTTATTTTATCGCATTTAAAAAAAAAATACTACTTTTGCAGTTACAGACAAATTTTATATAAGTAGAATTATTTTATAAAACATCATTTCATTGGAAGCTGACTATTTATATTCCATTTTTGCAGGTGTAACTGTTCAATCAATCACTTTTCCTGCAATTATTTCATTGTTAATTAGCATAATGCTGTTGTTTTGCTCAGCAATTATCTCAGCATCCGAAGTTGCATTCTTTTCACTCGATCCACAAATGTTGAGTAAACTAGACGACAGTGAAATCAAAGCAGATCGAAATATTTTGCGCTTGCTAAGAAATCCCCAACGATTACTTGCAACAATTCTTATTAGCAATAACTTTGTAAATGTAGCAGTTATCTTATTATTGACACATTTTACTACTACAATTCTAAACTTCGATAATGCACCCCTTATGGGTTTAGTTTTTCAGGCTATCGTAATTACATTTATGCTCTTACTTTTTGGCGAAATTACACCTAAAGTTTACGCTACTCAATTTGCACAAAAAACAGCTGTATTGACTGTTCCATTTATATCTGCTTTGGAAAAACTATTCGGTCCATTTGTGTCTTTATTAGTAAATTCAACTTCAATTGTCAATAACCGACTTGCCAAACACAATCGTTCAAATATATCAATTGACGAATTATCACATGCATTGGAATTAACCTCTAATAGCAAAGATGAAAACACTGAAATTTTGGAGGGGATTATTAAATTTGGAAATATTCAAGTTAATTATATAATGACTTCAAGGGTTGATATGGTGGATGTGGATATCAAAACAAATTATAAACAATTATTGGAGATAATTATCCAATCCGGTTATTCCCGAATTCCTGTTTATTCAGGCACACGCGATAATATTAAAGGACTGCTTTACAGTAAAGATTTACTTCCTCACTTGGATAAAGCTGCCAATTTTCGCTGGCAAAGTTTGGTTCGTCAGGCATATTATGTTCCAGAAACAAAAAAAATTGATGATTTACTGAATGAATTTCAAGAACATAGAGTACATTTGGCTATTGTAGTTGACGAATATGGAGGAACTTCTGGCTTAATTACAATGGAAGATATTTTAGAAGAAATTGTAGGTAATATAAGCGATGAATACGATGTTGATGAAGAATTATTTACCAAAATTGACAATCATACCTTTGTTTTTGAAGCAAAAATTCAATTAAATGACTTTTTCAAAATTGCCGAAATAGAAGAAGAAGATTTTGTGAAAGTAACAGAAGATGTGGAAACATTGGCAGGAATGATACTTGAACTTAAAGGTGAAATTCCTTCAAAAAATGAACGCATCGATTACGGAAGGTATGTTTTTGAAATTGTGGCAGCCGATAATCGTCGTATAAAAAAGGTAAAATTATATATAAAAGAAAAAGTATTGGATTAATAGCCAGAAGCTCTAAGTGCTACTCGCATAACATGAAACATGAAATAGCTAGAATGTTAAATCATTTATTTAAATTTTTACTAACAGTCTTTTCAACAAGTGCTTTTATTTCTTGTAACCAAACTTCAGTGCCACGTCCTTATGGTTATTTTCGTGTGGATTTACCAAAGCCAGTTTATCGCACTGTCGATACTTTGAAAATGCCATTTCGATTTGATTTACCTCAAAATGTACAACTTATTAATCGGGATACAAAAGGAGAAAAGTATTGGATTGATTTAAATTATCCAAAATTGAATGCAAGTGTGTATTGCAGTTATAAACCGGTGAAAGGGAATCTGATTGAATTATTGGAAGATACTCGTAAAATAGTTTATAAACACAGCATTCGTGCTGACGGAATTGTTGAGCGGGTTTTCGATCATCCCGAAAAAAATGTACATGGAATTCTCTACGATTTGAAAGGCAATACTGCATCATCGGTTCAATTTGTACTAACCGACAGTACTCACCATTTTTTTCGAGGTGCTTTGTACTTCGATAATGTTCCCAACAAAGATTCTATCGCACCCATGTTGGAATATATCCGCGAAGATGTAATAAGATTAATAGAAAGTTTTGAGTGGAAAAAATAGAAAATATTTTGCAATTTAAGAGTTTGTTCTCTGTTATAATTCAAAATATCAGCAATTTATAAATTTTATGTTGATATCAAAATCCGAAAAGTCAATTATGTTTAACGATGCCAAAATATTGGTTTTTGAAATAACCCAAACTTCGGAGGAATTGTTGCAACAGATTAAAAATCGGGGATGGTTTGAAACAGAATTAAAAAAGTTTAGTTCTGAGAAAAGGAAACGTGAATTTATTGCTGTTCGACTGGCAATGAAGTCATTATTGCGAAAAGAGATAAATATTAGCTATGATGCTGATGGAAAACCTTACCTTGCCGACAATAGCTATCAGATAAGTATTTCGCACAGTGGCAATTGGATAGCAATTATTGCTCATCCATCATTTGCTGTTGGAATTGACATTGAATGCCCCAGAAAAAAAATTGCATCACTTTACACCCGTTTTTTAAGTGAAATAGAGCAAGAAGAATTATCTAACGGAAAAGATCTCAATCAAATACAATTGGCATGGTCGGCAAAAGAAGCTTTATTTAAAATTATTGGAAAACAAGCTGTTGACTTTATAAAGCAATTACGTATTTTCCCATTCGAAGTTAAAACAGAAGGTGAAATTATAGCCGAACATATTCCGACAAACACACTTTATCAATTAAACTATATACAATCTACTTTATACACTTTAGTATATTGTCTGTCATAAAAAAAACTTTAATCATGAAAAACACTTATAACAAGATTCTACAAAACAGAGAAGCCAATAAAAAAATGTTGGCAGTATTGCTCGATCCGGATAAATGTAGTGGCAGAATATTGTCAAGCACCATTTCGGCGTTGAAGACAGATTTGCCTGATTTTGTGTTTATTGGCGGAAGTCACACATTAGCTTCATCAGAATCATTGATTGATATATTAATTGAAGAAACCAATGCTGAAATTGTCTTATTTCCGGGCAATGCATCTCAGTTTATTACTAAAGCTGCTGCATTACTCTATCTTTCTTTACTCTCGGGTCGAAATGCTGAGTTTTTAATTGGACAACATGTTACATCTTCTGTAGCCATAAAAAAAGCGAACATTGAAGTGATTTCAACTGCTTATATTTTAATTGATGGTGGAAAACCAAGTTCGGTCGAATATATCAGTAACTCCCGCTCCATACCCTCCGACAAAAAGGAAATTGTACTTTCCACAGCTGTTGCCGGAGAATTATTGGGAATGAAAATGGTTTATCTGGAAGCCGGAAGTGGTGCTAATTTTCCTGTTCCCGTTGAAATAATTGAGTATGTTACTGGCGATTTATCGATTCCACTTATCGTTGGTGGTGGTATCAAAACAACTGAACAATTGAAAGCAGCTTATGATGCAGGTGCCGATTTAGTGGTTGTGGGTAATATTTTCGAAACAGAACCGGATAAAATA
>JACDZH010000198.1 GCA_013426815.1 Paludibacter sp. | reverse complement strand
TCAAATTCATAAAATATTCTGTATCATCAACTTAGGGGTGCTGAGTAGTTACAATAATTTAGATATAAAAACACCAACTTATTCAACACCTAAGACAACAGAAATTCATTCTGAACCAATTGTAGTTTCAACAACTAATTCGAATAATGATAAAGCTCATAATTTATATGAACGATTAAAAGCAATTAATTCTATTAAAGATCAGTCAAAACAATTAGAATTAGGTAAAGAAGATGAGTTTATTAACGATGTTGGCAGCGATACATACGACCATATTATTGAAAGATGGGGTGATATTGGAATATCAAAGCAAGAATTTTATGATGCATTTAAAGTAAAAAAAGAAAGCCATTCCAAAAGCGTACCGAGTTCAGAATATATTTATCCTTCAATGTCTAATGGAAATATCAAAGGTTGTTATAATATTCTACCACAATATGACAAAAACATCAAAAACAGACTCGTTATTTCTTGCGGTAGTAATGCCGATGTCGCTGTCAAAATGATTGATTACTCTACAGATAAAAGTATTCGTTATGTTTATATTCGTAAAAATACTACTTATACAATAAGGAATATCCCTGATGGAAGATATTATTTGAAAATTGCATACGGCGATTATTGGGCAATTAAACAAGGAGAATCTGTTTGTGAAGGAAAATTTACTATGCATACTGTATTCGAAAAAGGGAAGGATATTTTGGATTACAATCTTAGAATTGATTCAGAAGGTGGTACTCAAGTACCAAGTTATTCATTAAAACTAAATGTAATATTTCATGATAATGACGTACAAATGAATAAATTTAGTGCAAACAATATTCCAGAAAATGAATTCTACAATGAATAACACAACATTAAAGTATCCAAAAAACTACTTGACAATTCTTAATCAGATTTTTGAGATTGAAAACAAGTTAGCAAAGATTCAGGAACAAAACTCTAATCAGCGAAACATTGACCGCTTAAAAGATTTTTTTTTAACAGATGCTTTGTCTGATGAACAAGGGTTAGAGTATCATAATCCAATTGGAGAGCGTTACAATGAAACACGAACAGACTGCGAAGCAAATATTTCAGGTATGAGTCATGAAAACCTTGAGATTATAGAAGTACTCAAACCTATAATTTACGCTAGAATCGGTAATTCAAAGATTGTAATTCAAAAAGCTATTGTAATTGTTCAATCAAAAAACTTATATAAATAATATTATGGAAAAAATGATTAACTACGGCATTGATTTAGGAACAACTAATTCTGCTATTGCTAAATTTATTAAAGGAGAAGTAGAAGTGTTTCGTAATCCACAAGATTACGGTAGAGAGACATTGCCATCAGTTGTATATTACAAAAAAGATAAGATTGTAGTAGGTAATAGTGCAAAAACTTATTTAGAACGTGATGCTAAAAACGTATTCGGTAATTTCAAAAGAAAAATGGGAACCACAGAAAGTTTCAAAGTAAAAAATATAGATCAAATAAAGACACCTATTGATCTTTCGTCTGAAATTATAAAAGAGTTGAAAGGTTTTGTTCATTCGGGTGAATTAGTCGATGCAGCAGTCATTACAATCCCCGCTTCATTTGATATTATTCAATCAAATGCGACAAAAGAAGCTGGTCTTCTAGCTGGTTTTAAGCAAGTCATTCTTTTACCAGAACCAATTGCAGCAAGCTTGGCTTTCGCAAGCAAGAAGAAAGAGAAAGAATTAGGGGACGGTCAATGGCTTGTTTATGATTTAGGTGGTGGAACTTTTGATGTTGCATTAATAAAAATCAAAGATGGAGAAATGAAAGTACTAGACCATGAGGGTGATAATTTTCTTGGTGGTGCAAACTTCGATAATTTAATTGTAGAAAAGTTAATTGTTTCTTCCCTTGAAAAAAAATACAAATTCAACAACTTAGAAAATGAATTAAAAAGTGCGAGTGGGAAACGTAATGCATTATATTACAAATTTCTTTACATTGCTGAATTAGCTAAAATAACATTATCTTCAAGAACTTCAGCTGAAATTGAATTACGTGATTTTTCAGATGACAATGAAGAAGAAGTTGATTTTACATTTGAAATAACACGTTCTGAATTTGAAAGCTTAATTAAAGAACAGATAGATACAACTCTTGATATGATTAAAAAGATTCTAATAAGGAATTCTCTTAAATCATCAGATATTGAATTTACATTAATGGTAGGAGGTGCAACTTATACTCCTTTTATTAGAAAAAGAATTGAAGAAATTTTACAAATACCTATAAATTGTGAGATTGACCCAACAACTGCAATAGCTATTGGTGCTGCTTTTTTTGCTGGTACTAAAGAAAAACTTCTTGAAAAGAATAAAGAAACTCAAAATAAATCTGGCATCAAGGTGAGACTGACATATCGTTCTGCTTCAAAGGAAGATGAAGAAATTCTCGCTGCCAGAATAGATGGGAACATTGATGGTCTATTCTATCAAATAACAAGGGAAGACAAAGGGTATGATAGTGGACGAAAAAAACTAACTTCAAGAATTACTGAAGATTTACCTTTATTGAAAGAATCGTACAATTTTTTCAGATTTATAATTTTAGATGGACAAAATAATATTATTCAAACAGATACTGAATTAATTGGAATAGCACAAGGAATAACTCCTCCAGCTGACACCCCATTAGCTCATGACATTTGTATTCAAATAGATGCTGACCTTGATTTAGATGGATTTGATACGAAACTCTGCATGTATTTTCAAAAGAATACAGTTCTCCCACAAAAAAAGAAAATGACAGCTAGTTTAAATAAGACGATTGTAAAAGATAGTGATGAGAAATTTATTATTAATGTTTTAGAGGGATCACATGAAAACCGTCCCCAAGCTAATCAAACCATAGGATTTTTAGAAATTTCAGGAAAAAAAGTTTCTCGTGATTTAGTAAGAGGTGCTGAGATTGAAATTACACTTGAAATGTCTGAAAGTAGAGATTTAAAAGCAACAGTTTACATTCCGATGTCAGACCAACAATTCACAAAAGTTTTCAATCCTATAAAAAGAGATATACCCATTTCGAAATTAATAGAAGATGTTGAAAGTTTGAAAGAAGAATTAGAAAAAGAAATTTCAGAAGCTGTTGAACGAGAAGATTATGAAATTGCGGACACGCTAAATCAACTA
Organism: Paludibacter sp.; assembly: GCA_013426815.1. Classification (GTDB taxonomy): domain Bacteria; phylum Bacteroidota; class Bacteroidia; order Bacteroidales; family Paludibacteraceae; genus Paludibacter. The sequence continues at coordinate 2,555 of JACDZH010000198.1, read as the reverse complement.
AAGAAGAAGGCAGATATACTTGTAGAAAATTCAAACTTGCTTACTAACGATGATGTTACTCATAAAAGATATCAGTTTGAAACTGAGAAAAGAAAAATAGCAGAAGAAATTGACAATGCAACAAAAGATAAACGTATGACATTGTTGAAAATAAAATATAAAGAAGATAAAGAATGGTGTAAAAAAATTGTGGATGAGAATGGAAATGACCATGACCATAAGATTTTTAATGATATTGTTGCACGTGAAATTTCATTTCTTAATTCAATAACTCCAATCAAAATTGCTGAAGCAATTGAAGATATAATTGATCTTGGTGCGAGTATATTATGGAAAACTCTTTCATTTCTTGAATTCAAATTTAAAACACTAATTGCGAAACCACAGTTATTTAATGACCAAGAACAAGCCAAAATTCTTTCAGAAGCTGGGAGTATTGCAATTACAAACAAGAATTATGACAGATTGAGAGAAGTAAATTGGGGCTTAATTGCTTTATTGCCTATCACAGCACAGAAGGAAGCTAAAGCAGGGAAAACAGGTTTAAGTTTGCAATAATTTTTTTGTTCAATTGTTTTAAATTACTAAAACGACTTATTAACTTATAACTAAATGCAAAATAAAAGAATACATAAAGTTAATGGCATTATTTACGGTTTTATTGACGAGAATAATGTCATTTATCTTAATTCGGAAAAATCCAATTTGAATACACCCATGTATTTGTTTGGATTATTATGGATTGATAAAATTAAAGAAAGTTTGCCTGAACTATATTCAAAAGCCGTTGAACTAATTATAAAGAGTCATTATTGGCAAGAAGTGAAGAATGATCCTGAAAATATAAATTTATCATACAATGAAATCGTCAATAATTCTTTAGCAACTGCAATAGGAGACAAGGGTGAAAAAATCAATAGAGAATTTGGTTTAGGTAATTCGTTATTTGAATGGAGAGCCAATCTTTGGGAAGATATTGGTATTAATCTTGAAATTAATAGTCTTACAAATGAAAGAATAGCAACCTTTGATTTAGATACATTTACTAATATTGCAGTATGTGAATTATTGGGCGGTGAAAAGTTATAATTTTTTTGTTGAGATTTCATTTTTGAATACTAATCGCCCAAAAAGCAAAAAAAGCCATAGCAAGTTAGTGTTTATTTTCAAAAGTCTTGCAGTGGCTTTTATAGCTTTTTGATAATAGGCAGAGCGGTAACAGTACATTGTTTTTTAGCTGATTAAAGGAGTTTTTACATTTTGAAACAAAAAAACAATGCACTGTGGAGAGTTGATAATTTAGCTTTGTGCATTTAGACAACAATTTAGCTTTTATTTACATGGCTGACAAGAAAAGAACAGAACAAGAAAATTGACTTATAACAGTGACTGCATATTTATAAATCGACAAATTCTCTCGACATGAAAACAACTATATACAACCAACGGCCAGCTGGTAACACACGCCTATCGGCATTGGCTGGCTGACGTGCATTCCGGCGGTTTTGCTCCCGCATTCACTTTGTCGCAGTGCGACAGTGAATACTCCCGCAAACCGCCAAATGCGCTTAGCCTTAGTCGTTAGCGGTAAGTTAAACACACAACATTAAAGTACATAAAATATGAATAAAATATGCTTTGTCGATAAAAACATAGTTTTATCTGACAGGAATATTGATTTATTAAAAAGACAAAATATTTCTATCGTTAAATTTTATATAATTAACGATAGCTTAAACTATACTGAAATCGAATTTTTATTATTGCATAGTTTTTTGCCAAATGAAAAATTGCATTTAATGAAGAATTGCAAGTATATTGGGATAAGAGCGCATAATATTGACTATATTAATAAAGAGATTTCAGATAATTATAAAATTTTTGTTGATGGATTAAAAAAGCAACATGGGATTGATGCAGTTGCTGAGCATACTTTTGCATTAATATTTGGGATTTCTAAGAATATAATTAATTCACATAAAAATATTGTTAGTGGTAATTGGAAAGACGATTTGCCATTGAATTATGAACTCAAAGGAAAGGCAATAGCTGTTATTGGAAATGGTAAGATTGGGAAAAGAGTTGCGGAAATAGCAAGATTATTAGGTTTAGAGGTATTAATTGTAGGTAAAGAGAAAGATTTGAAAATAGGAGAGGTTTCAATTGATGAAGCATTGATAAAAGCAGATATTATATCAATACATATTTCGTCAAGTAAGGAAAATAATAACTTTGTTAATCAAGAAAAGTTAATAAAAATGAAAATGGATTCCATTTTTATTAATACATCAAGAGGTTCTGTTGTAGATTATTTTGCCTTAGATAAAGAGATACAAAAGGGGAGATTTTTAGGGGTAGGATTAGATGTATTTCCTGAGGAACCCTTAAAGACAAGTTCTCTTTTTAACTATTCTAATGTGATTTGCACACCACATTTGGGTTATTTGACAAAAGAGTGTATTGAACGTATGAATAATGAATTGGTTGATAATATAATAGAAAAAATATCGAGTAGGTAAAGGGGAATCTCACCCCTAAACCTCTCACAGAACCGT
>JACDZH010000197.1 GCA_013426815.1 Paludibacter sp. | reverse complement strand
GTCTTCTTTTTTTTTCGGCCTGCTGCTAACGACTAAGGCTAAGCGCATTTGGAGGTTTGCGGGAGCATTCGCTGTCGCACTACGATGAAGTTTATGCGGGAGATGAACCTCCAAAATGCTACAAATTAGGCTATTGCCCATAGACGTGTGTTACCTGCTGGCCTTGGTTGTAAAGAATTAGTTTTCCGTTTTCTTTCGATTATGTTTCTTTTCGCACAAAGAGTTTAGTCGTTAGTGTTGTTGTTTGAACATCAATTCTTTCAAATAGTTGTCAGCAGTGTAAATAATTGTTTTTGTTTGCAAATATAATCAGATTTTTTCACTTAAAGTATTGTTGTCAATTTTATTGTCAACATAAAATAGAGTCTCTAATAACTACATTCCACCAGATGAAACTTCGTAACCGGTATAAAAAACTTTCACCGTGTATTTTATTTGTCGGCTTTAGCCGGAAATAAAATATACGGTGACCGCTCTGCCCTATTAAAAAAGCTATAAAAGCCTCAGCAAGACGTTAGAAAACAAACAATAACTTGCTGTGGCTTTTTTTGCTTTTTGGGTGCTTAATTTTCTATATTCAAAAGCAAATGAAAATTGCTGATATAATTGCATACATAGTTAGTTCCTTTTTAGCTTTACTGTATATTATTTAAGTAAGGTTGAATTGTCTAATTACAATTACTTTTCTAAACTAAATTAAGCTCAATCCAGAAGTAAAAAATCGTTATAATACTAAACGGTTTAGGATTACAATTTGACTAAATATGTATTTGTGTGATAATTAAATGTTTAGCTTTAACCCGACAAAAATTGAACGAGGTAATGAAGGTCCATACACAAAGCCAGCATCTCGGAACTCTCCTTTATCAAAATATTTTTGGTAGCTATTAAAAATATTTTGTATACCTGCATTGAATTGTAGTTTTGTACCTTCACTTATCAAAAAGTCATAAGACATTCGGAAATTCACATCTATGAATTCAGGAGTTTCAACTTCCTCATCTTCTGCAACATATCCAGCGTAATGTTGAACGAGCATTGAGCCGGTGTAAGTGCCAGAGAGTGCTAACGTGATTTTTTTTATCGGATTATAATTCAATGTCATATAGCTGTATTTATTAGGTGTTCTGAACATATTTCGTTGGGGTAATACATTCGGATTCTCGCTCCATTTCTGATTTTCTTTATATTTACTTTGTTGTAAGGTAGCCCCCATTCGGAACTGTAATTGAGAACTTGCCATTATCTTAGCTTCCAAATTCACCCCTTTCACTACTGCTCCTAAACCATTTCGTCTCATCAAAATCGAATTCCCATCCGCATCTATGCCATCTTCTTCAAGCAGAAATACATTGTTCAGGTTTGTGTAGAATCCTTCAATTAATAAATTTGTTTGTACTTTCCCAAATTGTTTGTAGAAGTCACCCGAAACACTAAAACTGTTGGAGCGTTCTGTTTTTAAATTTGGATCAAGTTTTATGATTTGAACTTGACCGGCTACTGCTGTAATGTGTAAATCTTCATCAAAAGCCTGCGGTGCACGAAATCCGCTTCCATAACTTGCTCTAAAGTTAACTGATTCTGATGGATTATAACGAAGATTCAGACGAGGGCTAAAAATAGGGTCTTTAATTAGATTGTGTTTGTCAAATCTCCCTCCAACCAAAACACTCCAGTATTTATTCTTCCATTCATTCTGAAAATAAGCACTATAAGTATATACTGTTTGGTCAAGCTGTCTGTCATAACCCAATTGTTTATCAACCATGTTATTGTAACTATACTCAGCTCCAAGGGTCAAATCCGATGGCATAAACAATAATTTTTCCATGGCATACATATATTGTGCACCCGATACCGATGATAAATCTTTAGTCGTTCCATAGGCATTAGGATCTTTACCCGCACCATAATAACTTTTACGGGCAATATTTTGGGCAGAGGTGAAGATATTCAACCGGTGTTTGTAATCTGCCGAAAATAAATCATATTTCAAACCTCCACTATTGATATTATGTTCTATTTGCTCGGTAATATCGGCTTGATGTGCAGGTAAATCCAGTTTGTTTCCGCCTCGTCTAAATTCCCCTAGGTTGTGATATTCGGCAGTCAACTTACTTTGATTACTGGTTTTGTAATACGACCGAAAACCAACATTCCGGCTCTGAAGGACTCCAATTTCGGTAAATCCATCGCCATCTGCATCATACGCACTTCGTTGGCGCGAAGAAGCATATAAACTTACTCCGGTTTTATTGTCAATCGAAACCAAAGCCGCATTCAGCGAAGTATTCACATCGGGGATATTTCCACCTATGAAAGTGGTTTGATTTGACAATGTAAGCAAATTGTTTAACGGCTCTTTAGTAATAATATTAATAGTCCCGGCAATAGCGTTGGAGCCAAACAGTGCTGATCCTCCGCCTCTTACAACTTCAACTCGTTCAATCATATTTGTAGGAATCTGCTCTATACCATACACCCCTGCCAATGCACTGAAAATGGGTCTGCTATCAATAAGTATCTGAGAATATGGCCCATCAAGTCCATTGATACGCACTTGCTGAAAACCACAATTCTGACAATTGGTTTCTACGCGCAATCCGGGTTGGAAGCTGAGACCTTGAGCAAGACAAACAGAACTAGTCGTTTCAAAAAGCTTTGGAGTAATAATATTCACAATATTTGAGGCTTCCCTTTTGGTGGTTTCGTTTCTGTTACTACTAACCACTACTTCATTCAATTGCACCAAATCTTCGGTTATCTCAAAATTAATTTCGGTAGATTTCCCTTTCGAAACAACAACTTCTTTCTCTACAGGAATATATCCTACACCTTTCGCTACAATTATAAATTTTCCTTCAGCAACGTTGCCCAATTTGTAATGTCCTGTAGCATCAGTTGCGGTTCCAGCCGTTGTTCCTTTTACCATTATTGTTATAAACGGTAAATGTTCATTTGTTTTGTCGTTAACAACATGCCCATAAATACTTGATTCTATTGCAAATACACTAAAAATAAATACATTCAGTAATATAGTTATCATTATTTTCTTCATAAATTTAATTTTTTATTGAGTTTAGAAAAACATTAATTTCGAATTGCCCATTCTCTCTTTTTGTAAGTAAAGACTTGTTTGTTTGAAAATGGGTGGTTAGTTTATTATCGAATTGCTTGTCCTTTAACAGAGCAAGTCTTACATTCGTGATTTTCAATTCTTGAATAGAATCTGATATGGAAGTGCTAAAAAAATATTCATTTACTTTCTTGTTCTCGTATCGGGTTGAATGAACGGTTCTTTTTGGAATACAGATTTCTTTTTCTTTTGAATAAATGCAAATATTCGAAGAGTCCAGTAATAGATAATTTTCATTTTCAACTATTCTGTACACCTTTTTATCTGGCATTCTAACTGCAAATACATCTTTTTTGAATATTTTCTGTTTTCCTGAAAAGGTGTTTATCCATACGTATGGACGAAAGAAAAAGTCATCGATTCTTATGGTCTTGTGTTGAGTAGTATCAGCGATGATAGAGATTTTATTCTTTTGAAAGTCTTCAACTGAACTAAAAATACCGGGGCGCACGCTCCCGGCTTTGCTTATTATGGACAAGACGAGCCCTATATAAAGCAATAATATCTTTATTTTCATTTTGAGAATAGAGTATATAAACACACATCGAATCAAAACATGCGACTTGAAATTGCTCAAATAACTGTTTTTCTGTTTTATGTGTTAGTAGTTTATGATTTTTGTGTTGCGGAATATTAACACGCAAAAAAGAACTAACGAGGCTCATCAATAAACATTAATTGGACAAATGCCAACAAATGCTTATCACTTAAGATATAGAAAATCAAAGTGATATTTCTTGTAACTCTTTTTTTGTGTGTGAATAGTGTAATAAATAGAAATCAACACGCAGGAGGCGCTCTTGAGGGGAGATGAAAATGAGTTGGAATAGAGATATTTGGAATAGAAAAATAGCGTGCAATTGACTGTGCCTCTAACAGTGGTTGCTGGTAAGGTATTGAAACGGTCAATTCTTCGCTATTAATTTTATTCAGTTCGTGAATAATATCATAAGCAGATATCGGGTGAGAATGCTTCTTGACAGGTTTGTTAGAATCTGACTCGGATTTATAAAAGTGAGAGTGTACAATCGTCTGTCCATTTACGATATGGACGTGATAAAACAAAGTTATACCAGTATAGTACCCTATAAAAAGGAACAATAGCGATAGTTGAAGAAACTTTTTTATAGATTGTTTTAAACTCATGGTGCAAAATTACAACTCTTTTTTAGTTACGACAATACCTATAAATGGGGATTTTGAAATTTAATCTAATTGTATTTTGTCATTCATCTTCTATTTGTATTCATGCTATAACTGAGAATATTCCGTTGAATAATCAAAGTCTTTCGTTTTTTTTTAGAATGCTCAGTCAAACGGTAACGGTAAAGGTCTATATGTATAGAGTTTTTTTTGCTCTTAGTCTTTTTTCTTGTCTCTCAATGTTTGTTTCCGTACGAAATATTGTGCAGTCTTATCTTTCTTTTTTTTTGTAGGCTTGTAGGTAACGACCGAGGCTATGGGCATTTGGCGGTTTGCGGGAGCATTCGCTGTCGTGAAACGACAAGGTGAATGCGGGAGCAAAGACCGCTGAATGCACGTCAGCCAGCCAATGAACATAGGCGTGTGTTAGGGGGTCGTTATTTTTTCAATTCTTGTTTTGCTTCTCTTGTATATCCATTCTTTTTGTATGGTTCTATATAGATAAGTTTAGTCAATTCGTTGTCTTTCCCATGACTTTGTAGTCTAAAATGTCCAGAAACACCAAACTCTCCTGTTCGTATAATTTTAGTAAAGTAGTTTGCATCTATAATTTCGATATTATTCTTCGTGTCGTTTAAGAATTTCTCAGAATCAATTTTCACTTTTCGTGGTTTGCCTGAGTCAAGACCAAATATTATTTTGTTATCTGTCTCGGTGAAATTGTATAATATTAGAAATGAAAGAATATAGTCTAATATGTCACCGTAAGCATCTTCTGTTTCAGTCCCATGAATAACTCCAAATTCTTCGCTAACACAAATATTTGCACCCCGTAAAGCATATTTAATTTGTCCGTTTTGTATCGGTAAAGTAATCAACCAACGACCTGAAAAGTAATACTCACGGTTTTCTTCTGTATTTATATCGTTCTCATCAATTTTACCATAAAAGTTTATATCATGAGTGTCTTGTTTTATGTAAGCGTACAGAACAGAATCAAATTCATAATCATTTAAATCCAGATCCTCGGTGTCTCTGACTCTTTTGGGTCGAAATTTTTCAGGAAGAATTATTAATCCAAAAGTTTCAGGTACATCTTTCAATAATTGTTTTGCTTTGATAAAATTATTCCGGTCTTTCAATTTCTCATGAATTGGTTTGGTGATATAATTTATTGTCAAAGGACTCTTAAATAGTTTCAACGATAATTCAATGTCATTTTTCATCAAATCCCATTCGTTTTCAGAAATCAAAGTCTGAGGAGTAATCAAGAAGTTGTTCTTTAAACTTCTCAAAATTGGATAATGTTTCTCGTCGATTTTCATTGTCTTTTTCTTTTTTTATAATGCCCCCTAACGACCGAGGCTATGGGCATTTGGCGGATTGCGGGAGCGTTCACTGTCGCACAGCGACAAAGTGAATGCTGGAGCAAATGCCGCTAAATGCACGTCAGCCAGCCAATGACCCATAGGCGTGTGTTAGCGGTTCGTGCTGTGTGTCCTGCGTTGTCTCGGGGTACAAATATATAGATTATATTTTAACA
>JACDZH010000004.1 GCA_013426815.1 Paludibacter sp. | reverse complement strand
TGAATATTGTTGATAAACAACCATATAACAAATTAATTCAAATAATGTCTATTATTCTTTTCCAATATTTCTTTAAGATTTTCATTCTGATGTTGTTTGTTATTTTTACAATACAAAATTCTATATAGATTTTACTATTACATTTGACATATATCAAAAAAAATATATTTATCATAATTTTATTTTTTGATATTTGTCAAATGATTACTTTTTGAAGCATTCTATCTTTGCAAAACAATTAATGAAAAACATATAATTTAATTCAATCCAAAAAACACACAAATGATGAAAGTTAAAATATCTCTTATTGAAGTGATGCTCATTTGCATCACATTTACTTCTTACTCTCAAAATCAAATTATTGGTAAGTGGCTATCAGCCGATAAAGAAGGTATCACCGAAATTTACCAACAATCTGGGAAGTATTTTGGGAAAATAATTTGGCTAAAGAATCAGAATGACAATAAAGGAAACCCTTACACCGATACCGAAAATCCCAATAAGTTATTAAAAAATAGGCCATTAATTGAATTAATCATAATTAAAGACCTTCGGTTCAACAATAATGAATGGAAGGACGGAACAATATATGACCCCGAAAGTGGTAAAACTTATAATTGTACAATATGGTTAACAAGCTATAATACATTAAAAGTAAGAGGTTATTGGGGCATTTTTTATCAATCTCAAACATGGACAAAAACAAAATGAAAACATTAAAGTATTTTTTTTTAGTAGTAGATATTGGATTTATTCTCTATTGGACAATTACGGCATTACATTTAATACCTGCAATATATCTTTACAGTGACTATACAAATCCAATTTTAGTTAATTGGAATTGGTCTTTTTTTCCTTTAGATATTTTAGTATCAACTTCTGGACTTTATAGTATTTATATTTACAGTAAGCAAAACGAAAACTGGAAAAACTATGCTTTAATTTCCTTAGTGCTTACAAGTGTTTCTGGCTTGCAAGCCGTTTCATATTGGGCACTTGCTCGTGAAACTGATTTAAATTGGTGGATTCCAAACTTATTTTTACTGATATACCCCTTATTCTTTATTCCTAAAATATTAAGAGACAAAATATAATAACTGAGGGGAATTTTTTTATAGCTCAATCGTAGAAATGCTATAATGTATAATACCATCATTCACCAGGTTATCATGTTCATTTGTATCCTGTCAATTAAGAAAATAGTAAAATATAATTTTATTTACTGAAATAAATAATTGGAAATTAGGATTGTAATAGTGTTGGTAATTATAACAAAACTACAAGTAGGAGAAAATAATCAATCAATCAATCATTTATTTTTAGATTTATATCTTTTGAAATCAAAAAAAATAATTGTAACATTTTGCTTAAAACTTTTTTTTTGATTAATAAATAGCGAAGGGACTAACGAATATAACAAGTTACAACTACTGTCTTTGTTCATGGTTCTGTGTTCATTGCTCTTACTTTCTACACAACATTCATATTTACATTTGTTTAACTTGATATTTAATTAATATGAATAGATTTAACTGGGGATGGTCTATTATTTTTATCCCATTTTTTTCTCTTTCAATAAACAGTTTTGCGGAGGAAAACATTTCAGATACGCTGATACATAAGCGTATTCAATGCATTCAAAACATGCTAAAACAATCAAAACCAGGGGTTAATGTTTGGTGGAAAGGTTGGATGGCAGGTTATAGTGTTGCCACAGTTGGACAAGGAGCTTTTTTTTTGATAAGTAAAGATGCAGCAATAAGACAGGACATGGCACTTGGTTGCGTTACTACATTATTGGGAGGTGCAAAACAATTGCTTACGCCCTTGAATACAGCTGATACCAATTCTTTGGATCAAATGCCCGAAAATTCAACAGATGATAAACTCATCAAACTATATTCTGCCGAAAAGCTTTTAGAAGCACTTGCAATAAAAGAAAAAGCAGGACGATTGTGGCAAGTTCATGCACTCAGTGGCGTGGTAAATATTAGCAGTGGATTAATCACCTGGATAGGATTTAAACGCTCGGTGTGGGATGGTGTAACAAATTTTTTATTCAATACGGTAATTAGCGAAGCGCAAATTTGGACGCAACCCACTCGGGCAATGAAAGATTATAAAAAATATTGTAATAAATATAAATCAACACCAAATGCTCTAGTATATAAATTCCAACCCGAATATTTTATAAGTACTTACCCCGGTGGTATTGCATTAAGAATTATCTTTTGATTCATTTTGTCGGTAAATGAATAAAGAAATTGTTGTACTTTTGCGGTTTCAAATAATTGCAGACCTTGTACGCAAGTTCTATTCTGACAACCGAAATAATGGCTAAAAATAAAAAACCGCATCCAATTTTCGAAAACATCACCATAACCGACATTGCCGCCGAAGGCAAAGCCATTGCCAGAGTGAATGACATAATTGTTTTTGTACCTTTTGTGGTGCCTGGCGATGTGGTCGATTTGCAGGTTACGCGCAAGAAAAGTAATTTTATGGAAGCACGCCCCATCCATTTCCATTCGTATTCCGAAAAACGCATTGATGCTGTTTGCCAACATTTTGGAATTTGTGGTGGTTGCAAATGGCAAATTTTGCCTTACTCAGAACAAATCCGCTACAAACAAAAACAAGTAGTTGACAACCTTACACGCATTGGAAAAATTGAATTGCCGGAAATATCGCCCATAATTGGTTCTTCCAAAACAGAGTTTTACCGCAACAAACTTGAATTTACTTTCTCCAACAAACGCTGGAGAACAAACGAAGAAATTGCCGATGGTAAGATCTTTGAAACCATGAATGCATTGGGTTTTCATATTCCCGGTCAGTTCGACAAAGTGTTGGATATCGAAAAATGTTGGCTACAAACCGCCGATTCAAACGAAATCCGCAATGAAATCCGTCGTTATGCGTTGGAAAACAATCTCACTTTTTTCGATCTTCGCAATCAGGAAGGTTTTCTGCGCACCCTGATGATCCGAACCACTTCTACTGGTGAGTTGATGGTTATTCTGATTATTTTCTATGAAGACAAAGCAACTCAAGATGCACTTCTACTGCATATTGCCGATAAATTTCCGCAAATTACATCGTTGTTATACATTATAAATTCCAAAGCCAACGATACCATTACCGACAAGGAAGTTCTTGTTTTTAAAGGAAATGAATGTATTTACGAGGAAATGGAAGGGTTAAAATTTAAAATTGGACCAAAATCATTCTACCAAACTAACTCGGTTCAAGCTTATGAACTTTACAATGTCACACTAAATCTGGCACAACTTACCGGCAACGAGTTGGTATATGATTTATATACAGGAACCGGAACAATAGCCAATTTTATTGCACACCAATCCAGACAAGTAATAGGTATTGAATATGTTTCGGAAGCTATCGAAGATGCTGATGTAAATTCAAAGTTAAATAATATTAGCAATACCCTGTTTTTTGCTGGCGATATGAAAAACATTCTGACTGCCGAATTTATTGAAAGGCACGGAAAACCCGATGTGATTATTACCGATCCACCTCGTGCCGGTATGCACCATGATGTGATTAGTGCAATTCTTTTTGCGGAACCAAAACGTATTGTTTATGTAAGTTGTAATCCTGCTACACAAGCGCGTGATTTGAATTTACTCGATAGCAAATATAAGGTAACTGCAGTTCAGCCGGTTGATATGTTTCCACATACGCATCATGTTGAGAATGTGGTGCTACTCGAAATAAAAATTGTAATTTAGATGATTTTTTAGATTCTGATTCAAAGTAAATAATATTTCTACAATATAAACAAATAGATTGTATTTAAACAAAAAATCCTGTGATTTATTGGAAATTGCAATTATTTTGCGTTATTTTACACGATTTTTTTAGAATAAACTTAAAGATATTAATATGTCAGTAACAATTCGTGAAGTTTCGAACAAAAAAGAATTAAAGCAATTCATCTGGTTTGGTATTAATTTATACAAAGATTGTGAATTTGCAGTACCACCTTTGATGATCGATGATTTGCTGAATTTAACGAAAGGAAAAAATCCCACATTAGATATTTGCGAAGCTACATATTTTATGGCTTTCAAAAACAATAAAATTGCGGGTCGTATTGCTGTAATTATAAATCCTGTGTCAAATCAAACTTGGAATCAGAAATATGCACGTTTTGGTTGGATTGATTTTATTGACGATGACGAAGTTACAAAAGCATTGTTCGATTGTGCCATATCTTGGGCAAAAGACAAGGGGATGACATCAATTCACGGTCCCCTTGGATTTACCGACTTCGATCATGAGGGTACTCTTATCAAAGGATTCGACAGACCAGGAACTTTGGCTGCCATTTACAATTATCCTTATTATGCTCGTCATATTGAACAAAACGGTTTTGTACAGGATATTGATTCGAAAGAGTACCTGATTACAATTCCAGAAGTTTTTCCCGAAAAATATTTTCGAATTGCGGATATTGTAAAAAACAAATACAATCTAAAAGCACTTCAATTCAAATCTCGCAAAGAATTGGTAAAGAATTATGCTACTAAAATATTTGATTTACTGAATCTAACTTATCAGCATTTATATGGTTTTACCAAATTAAATGATAAGCAAATTCACTTCTACATTCAACTTTATTTTAGCATTTTACGTTTGGACACACTTTGTATTATTGCCGACGAAAAAGATAATGTGGTGGCACTTGGTATTGCTATGCCAAGCTTTACCAAGGCTCTGCAAAAAGCCAAAGGACATCTTTTCCCTTTTGGTTGGTATTATTTGTTTAGAGCTTTGAAAAAGAACGATATGGTGGATTTGTACTTGATGGCTGTTCATCCCGATTATCAAAATAAAGGTGTAAACTCCATTTTGTTTGCCGAACTTATGCCTCGATTTGCAAAAAATGGTTATAAATTTGCCGAAAGCAATCCTGAATTGGAAACAAATACGCAGATGTCCTCGCAATGGGGGAGTTTTGAGTTTGAAAATCACAAAACTAGACGAATTTTTATAAAACAAATCTAAAGTGAGTCCAATAAAAGAAGTATTTTCTGAACGCAAAAATGCAAAGTCGTAAGCTGCAAAGAAATATATACGCTGTATATATGAACGTTACGTCATTGTGTCTTTGCGGACTTAGCGTTCAAAAATGAAATATAGATTTACAGGAGTAGACTCAAAGATGATATTATTTTAGCGTAAAGTGTTTTATTTTTAGTGTTTTGTTAGTTTTGTTATAACGCAGAATATTTCATCCAAATCATTAGTAAACAACATTATCGAATTAGCATATTTTCAAATTAGCACATTATCAACTTATTTACTTTATACTTGTTTCATTAAAGTATAATCCTAGTCTTTTTTATAAAAATGACACGCAAGTTCGATTTCTTAGTCATTGGTAGCGGCATAGCAGGTATCAGTTTTGCGCTGAAAGCAGCTAAATTTGGTAAAGTAGCATTACTTTGTAAAACTACACTAAACGAATCCAACACTTCTTATGCGCAGGGTGGAATAGCTTCGGTAACTTATACACCTGATAATTTTGATAAACACATCGAAGATACACTTATTTCTGGTGACGGACATTGCAATTTAGAGACTGTTGAGAAAGTAGTAAGAAATGCTCCTGAACAAATAAAAGAATTATTGGGTTGGGGTGTCGATTTTGATAAAGACGAAAATGGACTTTTTGATTTGCATCGCGAAGGTGGTCATTCTGAACATCGCATATTACATCACAAGGACAATACAGGTTTCGAAATTCAGGAAAGTTTAATTCGTCAGGTTAAAACTCATTCAGAAATTGAAGTTTTTGAATATTATTTCGCCATCGAAATTCTTACCCAGCATCATTTAGGTCAGGTAGTAACGCATCATTCGTCTGATATTGAATGCTATGGGGCTTATGTGTTAGATCAGAATACAAATAATATTCATACTTTTCTTGCCAAAATTACTTTGTTAGCAACAGGAGGTATCGGTAGTGTTTATTCAACTACTACTAATCCCGAAATTGCCACTGGCGACGGAATCGCCATGGTTCACAGAGCACGCGGAAAAATTAAGGACATGGAATTCATTCAGTTTCATCCTACTGCTTTATATCATCAGGGCGAACGACCAACTTTTCTGATTACAGAAGCAATACGTGGTTATGGTGCTGTTCTGATGACCCAAGATGGAAAACAATTTATGCACAAATATGATGAGCGTGGTTCTTTAGCTCCACGCGATATTGTAGCGCGAGCCATCGACAATGAAATGAAACTTCGGGGTCATGATTTTGTATATTTGGATGTGACCCGTATGAATGCAGAAGAAACAAAAGTACACTTTCCGAATATCTATAAAAAATGTTTGGACTATGGAATTGACATAACAAAGGACTTTATTCCGGTTGTTCCAACACAGCACTATTTATGTGGTGGAATAATGGTTGATATTAACGGACAATCTTCCATAAAACGATTATACGCAGCCGGCGAATGTTCTTGTACCGGACTTCACGGTGCTAACCGTTTGGCATCCAATTCGCTAATTGAAGCCATTGTTTATGCCGATGCAGCACTAAAAGATGCAATGAGAATAATTGATAAAATTACTTTTAACGAATATATACCCGACTGGAATGATGAAGGAACTTCACTACCCGAAGAAATGGTATTGATTACACAGAGTTTTAGAGAAGTCGAACAAATTATGAGTACTTATGTAGGCATTGTTCGCTCTAATTTACGTTTGAAACGTGCCATTCACAGATTAGAAATTCTATATCGCGAAACAGAAAATTTATTTGAAAAATCGGTTGTTTCACGCGAAATTTGTGAACTTCGAAACGTGATAAGTATTGCTTATTTAATTATAAAACAGGCACTGCTTCGTAAAGAAAGCCGAGGATTGCACTATACTGTCGATTATCCAGAGAGAATGAAAAATGAACACTAAAACTCTTTTGATATAAAAAATAAATTGATTTAATGATTCATTCAATGAAACGAATATTTACACTTTTGGTTTTGCTTATTTCAATTGTGATGCTTTTTGCTCAAAGCACTACAAAAAGTGATACGCATGCTCCAACTCCTTATGTTGTAGTTCGACTGGAAGGAACACAAAACAGTTGGCCAAAAGGCGATAATGAGGCTAATTCAACTTCCAATAATACAATTTTTGGCAACGAAAATGTTAGTTTTAGTGCTTCAGCCAGTGGAATTTATATAAATATTATTAATGGAACCAATAAAATCAAATTGTTTGCACTTACAGGGCAATTACTATTTAACGGTGATTTGAACCAGGGTCGTTTTTTTATTCCAACAAAACAAGGCATATATTTTCTGAGAATTAATAACAAAAGCTACAAAGTGATTTGTAAGTAATTGGATAGTTAATAGTTTATAATTCATAGATAACAAATAATTCCAGACTTCACATATTTTTAAAATAATCACTTCTGAACAAACAACTTACTTAAAAATAAAATATATGTTTAAACACATTGTTTTTTTCGGTCTAGCCGAAAATGCTGAAGGTAAATCGAAAGAAGAGATCGCTCAATTTATCAAATCTGAATTAGAAAACTTAATCCATCTCATTCCGGAAATTAAAATGATAGAAGTTGGTATCAACCTGCCAAATGCGCCAAAAACAAATTATGATGTTGCTCTGTATTCAGAATTCGAGAGTATGGAAGCTGTTGAAATATACCAGGAACATCCATCTCACAAAAGAGTAGCAGCCTATATCGGGAAAGTAAGAACAACTCGTGCAGCCGTAGATTATAAAGTTTAATAGCTCAATTAAACTGTGAAGTAAAGCGCTTAATTTCAACAAGTTTTATTTTTTAAGGTTTGTACCCATCTAGATATATTAATTAATGTTTGAAAAATTTTTGAACTTTTTCATATCAACCTGGTTATATTTATTGAAATTATATTACTTTTGCATCATAAAAACAAATACACATCCGGTATGATCAATCGTTTTTTTGCATATTTTAGTCTTTACTTTTACTTTAGTAGGTAAGAGCAGGATAGCCTTTATGTAAAAAAACAAAACTATATTTATAGAAAATACATGAAAATCCTGCTCAAAACGAGTAGGATTTTTTTTTAAGACCTCAAAAAAAACTTCAAGACAATGTTCTAGTGGCTTAGGAAACACAGAACGCAGAACACGAAATTCAAAACACGAAACGCAAAACACGAAACGCAAAACACAAAATAATATGAAACGAGTAGCTATTCAGGGAGGATTGGGAGCATATCACGGCATTGCTGCTGAGATTTTTTTTAACGGAGAACCTATAGAAATCATGCCTTGTATTACTTTCCGCGATATTTTTAAAGCTATAAAAAAGGATTCAAATGTGGTAGGAATTATGGCAATTGAAAACACAATTGCAGGAAGTTTATTGCCAAATTACGAGTTGCTCAAAGAACACAAACTACCCATTGCCGGCGAAATTAAGCTACGTGTAACACATTGTCTGGCTGTTTTGCCCAGTCAAACCATATATGATATCAAAGAAGTTCAATCGCACCCGATAGCATTGATGCAATGCGCCGATTTTCTGGCAACATTACCAGGGATTAAAGTAGTTGAACACGAAGATACTGCACTTGCAGCCCGCGATATTGCTCAGAACAATTTACTGGGAAATGCCGCCATTTGCAGCGAACGTGCAGCCGAAATATACGGATTAACTATTTTGGCAAAAGGTATTGAAACGAATAAACGGAATTTTACACGTTTTTTGGTTTTTGGAAATACATGGGTAGTAGACGAGATACAAAAGGACGAACCCATTAATAAAGCATCCATCGTTTTTACTTTGCCACATGCCGAAGGAAGTTTGTCGAAGGTTTTGTCGGTATTTTCGTTCTACGGAATTAATCTTACAAAAATCCAATCATTGCCCATCATTGGTCGCGAATGGGAATACCAGTTTTATGTCGATTTCAAGTTTGAAGACCTGGAACGTTACAAACAATCATTAGCAGCTATTAAACCATTAATCAATGAGTTAAAAACTTTGGGAGAATATCCCGAAGGAATTACGCCGGCTGAATAATATACAATTTCTCAATTTAATATTTACAATTGACAAACAAAAAAAATGCAAGACGAAACTAACTCCCCTTTAGGAGATGTGGGCATTAAAATAAAACCCGCCAATAGACTTAACAGCGTTTCGGAATATTATTTTTCGGCAAAACTCCGCGAAGTGAGGGAAATGAACGCTGCCGACAAAAATGTCATCAATCTGGGAATCGGAAATCCCGATTTACCTCCTTCCGAAGAAACCATAGCCGCACTTTGTGCTGAAGCACAAAAACCAAATGTTCACGGTTATCAGAGTTATGTTGGAATTCCCGAATTACGCACCGGTTTTGCTCAATGGTACAAAAAATGGTACAATGTGGAATTGAATCCTGCAACTGAAATTCAACCACTTATAGGTTCAAAAGAAGGAATTTTACATATCACGCTGGCTTTTGTAAACCCCGGCGATGGTGTATTGGTACCCAATCCGGGTTATCCAACTTACAGTTCGGCTAGTCGTATTTGCGAGGCAAATATCATTTCGTACGATTTAGATGAAAAAAACTATTGGTATCCCGATTTTGATGCATTAGAACAAAAAGACTTGAGCAACGTTAAGTTGATGTGGGTCAATTATCCCAATATGCCAACCGGTGCAAACGCAACAATTGATTTATTTGAGAAATTGGTAGCTTTTGGCAAAAAACATAATATTGTTATTTGTAACGATAATCCTTACAGTTTTATACTGAACGACGGAAAACTAAGCATTCTCTCTGTTGAAGGAGCAAAAGATATTTGTATCGAACTGAATTCGATGAGCAAATCGCACAATATGGCTGGTTGGCGTATGGCGATGTTGGCTAGCAATAAACAATTCGTGGAATGGGTATTGAATGTAAAATCAAATGTCGATTCTGGTATGTTTCGACCCATGATGATGGCAGCAGTGGTTGCTCTGAAAAATACCGAATTATGGCATGCCGCAATGAATAAGGTTTATACAAAACGGCGTATTTTGGCCTGTCAGATTATGGATATCCTTGACTGCAAGTATGATACTAAACAAGTTGGCTTATTTTTATGGGCGAAAATTCCAGACAAATATTCCAATTCAGGTGAATTAGCCGATGAAATTCTGTATGGTAAAAACGTATTTATTACTCCTGGATTTATTTTTGGGGATAAAGGCGACAGATATGTGCGCATTTCGCTCTGCTGCCCCGAACCAATACTTGAAGAAGTATTGAAGAGATTAAAGTAACCTATTAATTTTAATTAACTCTGAAAGAGGATATTATAGGTACAATAAACCATTTTGATTTTCAAACATTTCAAACATCAAACTTAATTAAACTTAAAATATGGAACTCGAATCAATTTTATTACCCAGAGTCGATGCCAAACGACCGTTAATCATTGCCGGTCCTTGTAGTGCAGAAACTGAAGAACAAGTAATGCAAACAGCCCGTGAATTATCATCCCGAGGCATTAAAATATTTCGTGCCGGAATTTGGAAACCCCGAACCAAGCCAGGTGGTTTCGAGGGAGTTGGTGCCGAAGGTTTACCATGGCTCAAACGTGTTCAAAAAGAATTGGGAATGTATACTGCCGTAGAAGTTGCTACTGCCAAGCATGTTCGCGAAGCTCTGTCGCACAATGTAGACATACTTTGGATTGGTGCGCGCACTTCAGCCAATCCTTTTGCAGTTCAGGAAATAGCTGATGCGCTTGAAGGTATAGATATTCCTGTATTGATAAAAAACCCTGTAAATCCGGACTTGGACTTATGGATTGGTGCCATCGAGCGGATTTATAATGCAGGCATTCATCGAATTGGTGCTATACACCGTGGTTTCAGTACTTCAGATAAAAAAATATACCGCAATCTACCACAATGGCACATTCCAATCGAATTACATCGTCAAATTCCAAATTTACCAATTATTTGTGATCCAAGTCATATAGGTGGAAAACGAGAATTAATTGCACCACTTTGTCAGCATGCCATGGATTTGAATTTCGATGGATTAATAATTGAATCGCATTGCCACCCCGATAAAGCATGGAGCGATGCGGCTCAGCAAATTACTCCGGAAGTGCTGGACTTTATTCTTAATACCATCGTTATCCGCGATATCACCCAAAGTACCGAAAATCTGACAGCTTTACGCCGTCAGATAGATGAATTAGACAATAGTTTACTTGAATTATTGGCGCGACGGATGCGAAAATCAAATGAAATCGGCATTTATAAAAAAGAGCACAATATGCCTATTTTGCAAGAACAGCGATATGACGAAATTCTTCAAAACCGCATAGTCCAAGCTAAACAAATGGACATGGATGGAGAGTTTATGAAAACCGTTTTGGTTGCCATTCACGAAGAATCCATAAGACATCAAATGGAAATAATGAAATAATTAAAATGAAAGAAAAAAAACTCCCACGAGTCAAGTTGAATCGTGGGAGTTTTCATTAAAATTAAAAGCTGAATATTAAAAAAAACATTCAGCTTTTATTTTTTCTATTAGTCAAGATGTTTCTTTCCGGAATCATTTGAATCTTTATTCATTCCCTCTCTTCTATCTTTCATTTTTTCGCGAATCTCAGCCCTATTCTTTTCAAATTTCTGAAACTTTTCCTTTCCAATAATTTGCTCTAATTCAGCATCATGAGCTTTGCGTTCAGTTTCAATTTGAGTTTTACGTTCTTTCATTAACCCTTTTCCATCAGTTTGATGTTTTTCACGTAATGCATCTTGTTTTTCCATCAAAGCCTGTACTTTTACTTTTTCGGCATCGGTCAATCCTAAATCAATTGCCATTAATGCTGCACGTTTTTGAGCTGTCATTTGTGGTCTTTCTCCACGATTCAATTCTTTTCGTTCGCCTTTTCTTTCTTTTGGCGGTCTTTGGTCCTGAGCCATGATTGTCACATTTAACATAAATACTGTAGCCAAAGCTAAAATCGCATACTTTTTCATAATCTTTTTTTTAATGTTGTTAATTAAATATTTTCAAATCTGTTTGTTTGACTTATCAAACACAATAGAGTTTAATGTTTACTTGATTTTTTAAAATAATTAACACACAATAAAATATAGATTAAGAAATATTTAATATGCCTTTTATACCGTTACCCATTCCACAAGAAATTGGGTACATTTTCCACATTCGGTGCATTTTTCGGTTTCAATAACTGTTAGTCCAAAGCCATTTTGTGAAATCGCCCCAGCCGGGCAAACCCGTAAAACTGAACAAACATGATTTTGTGGACATTATTTTTACTGATTATTAATGCTAGGGCTTATTTTTTTTTTAATAATACTTCGACAATTGCTTTCTTAAAAGCATCGTGTGGTAAAGCCCCCTGAGCCATTTGAGGTGCACCACTCATTGGACAAAAAAGTATACTTGGAATGCTCCGAATACCAAATGCACCGGCTAATTCCTGTTCTTCTTCAGTGTTCACTTTGTAAATGTAAATTTGACCTTCGTATTCTTTTGCCAAATCTTCCAATATTGGTGCAATAGTTTTACAAGGTCCACACCACGATGCGTAAAAATCAATAATACAAGGCTTATCGCCCAGGTATTTCCATTCGGTTGGACTTTTTTCGTAATTTGCAACTTTAGATAAAAATTCTGCTTTAGTTAAATGAATTGTTCCCATTTTTTTTTCTTGATTAATTTGTTTATTTTGTGTTTGATTTTCTTTATTGTTTCCGGCGCAGGCTGTTAAAGTTGTAGCAAATAAAATACCTGCAAAGATTAGTTTTCTCATTGTGTGAATTTTAAGATAATTATTATTAGTAAATTATTGTATTTATAATGCACAACCCCAAACAGATGGACCATCTGATTCCACATCTTCTTCAATATTCATTTCGGGGAATCCCAGCGTCAAAAGCACTTCTGCTATTTTCTCTCGTGAAACTTCATCTGTATGCGACACTATAATTTTTCCCTCAATTCTATCCATTTCAGCACCAAACACACCTTGTAATGTTCCCAGTGTTTTAAGCACCTGATTATTGCATGTCTTGCATTCCGATTTTGAAATTGAAAAAGAGCTATACATATATCTTATTTTTTTGTATTGTATTTGTCAGTTTTAATAACCGGCTTGTCTTGTTTGGAATAGGATGTATTACAACTACCACCAGGACAACTGATATTAAATACCGATTGCAATGTTAGAATAATTCCTGCAAAAAGGAAAAGAGTTTCATGGTTATAATAAAATGCAATTCCCAAAAAAACTGCTAGTACAATACGAATAATACGTGCTGCTCCAAATTTCTTAAAATAAACTTTAATTTGTCCCATGTTGTTTCTTTTTAAACATATCAAATAATAAATATCCCATAAATCCACCGTATATTACACTGATATATGGATTTGAAGTGATAGGACAAGTGCCGCTGGCACAGCCCACAAAATAGTAATACATAAAACCAGCTATGCCTCCAAGTAAAGCACCAATAATTTTTAGATAATTTTTTTTAAAAAATTTGTTCATATTTCTTTTAGTATAATTTTATTTCGGATTATATTTATATTACTTGATTTCATAAATGTTTGAATAAAAAATCATTGTACACAATTACAAGTACGTATACAATCAAGAATTTGCACAATCTGTTTGTTTTTAAGAGAATAAAAGCAATTCTTACCGTCTCTTCTGCAATTCAGAATTCCTTTTGCCCGCATATCTGTTAAGTGATGCGAAAGTAAAGATTGTTCACATTTTAATAGTTCACCTAATTGTGAGACATTCATTTCATTTTGTTCCGACAATAACGAAATTACACACAAACGGGTGCCATTTGATATTGCCTTTAGAGTATAAGCGGCTTCATCCATTTTTATTGCATCCAAGTTTTCTACCATGTCTCAAATTTTTCTGCAAATATATGAACATATATTCATATATTCCAAATTTATTTAGATTAATTAAGAAAAAAGCATGAAATTGTGGAAAGTGAGAAAAAAAAAGACAGTTTCCAACTATTTATTAATGCTAATTTTAAAGAATAAAGTATCTTTGTAAGCTAAAACAAAAAATGATGCATCATCCGTTTACAAAGATTTGTACAGATTTTATTACGGAACTAAACCAGAAAATTGGTGAACAAAGTGCTGAAAATATTTATGTACTTTGTGATATAAACACTAAACGTTTTTGTTTACCGGCAATGTTACTATCTAAAAAATTGAAAGGTTGTCATTTGGTTTGTATTCCGAGTGGGGATGAAAATAAAAATGTGACTTCGGCAGTAAAAATCTGGACTTATCTGAGCGAGAATGGTGCAAACCGTAAATCATTGATGATTAATGTTGGTGGTGGTATGATAACTGATATTGGCGGATTTACGGCTTCAACTTTTAAACGTGGAATCAGATATATCAATGTTTCTACTACATTACTGGGTGCAGTGGATGCTGCCACAGGTGGAAAGACCGGTATTAATTTTTTGGGTTTCAAAAACGAAATTGGTGTTTTTGCTCCGGCTGACGCTGTACTTATAAATATTGAATTTTTCAAAACTCTTGATGTTGAAAATCTTCGCTCTGGTTATGCTGAAATGGTAAAACATGCGCTAATTGATACCAGAGAAGAATGGCGTAATATATTAAAATTTGATTTAGATAAGTTTGATTTGGATGAATTAAAACCATTGCTAATCAAAAGTTTCAGTATCAAACAACGTATTGTGGAACTAGATCCACACGAAGCAAATATCCGAAAAGCCTTGAATTTGGGTCATACATTTGGTCATGCTTTCGAAAGCTGGTCGTACAAAACTGAGCAACCTGTTTTGCACGGATACGCCGTAATGTGGGGTTTGTTGTGCGAATTGTACTTATCGCATGTTAAATTGAACTTTCCACGCGAGGATTTACTTCGGCTAAAGGATTTAATAAAAAAATATTACGGAACTTTTGAGTTACATTGTCGGCAATACGATACGCTGTTGGAACTGATGACCCACGACAAAAAAAATGAATCGAAAGAAATAAACTTTACACTTTTGGCGGATATTGGTGATATTCGAATCAATCAAACAGCGACACGAGAGGAAATATTTGAATGTTTTGACTGGTTTAGAAAAGGATAAATAAATAAAGAAATAAACGTATGCACAAAAGTTCAATGCTGCGAATGAAATGGTTCGCCGATAATTACGTCGCAAAATTAAATGTCAATAAAATAAAAATTCTCGATGTAGGTAGTTTTGGAGTAAATGGATCATATAAGGAAATTTTTAATGACGAAAAATTTGAGTATATAGGATTGGACATGGAGGAAGGACCAAATGTGGATATGGTACTCAAAAATCCTTATAATTGGTCTGAACTTGAAACAGATGAATATGATATTGTAATTTCAGGTCAAGCCTTTGAACATATCGAGTTTTTTTGGGTAACCATGTCCGAAATGACAAGGGTGTTGAAAAAGGATGGTTTATTGTGTATAATTGTACCAAATAGTGAAGTAGAACACAGATATCCTGTAGATTGTTACCGTTTCTATTCCGATGGGTTGGTAGCTTTATCCAGATATTTTTCTTTGGAAACATTACATGCTCATACAAATTGTGCCCCACTTTTAGAATATGCCGATTGGTTCAGTGAGATTAGAGCTGACAGTATGTTAGTCGCAAAAAAACCATACAGAGGTAAAACACAGATAGTCAATTTGAAAACATATTCTTGTGTGCCATCAAATCAAGAAATTCTTAGAACTAGTTTGGTGCGGAAAAGTTCAATTAATAGATTTTCAATTTATTATATTAATATTAAGTTCAAAAATTTGAGTCGTATGTTGTCTCATTTAAATTTTATTAGGAAGCAAATAGTATGAAAAAAACATTGATAATTGGAGCTAGTAGCAATCATCATCGCTATTCGTATAAAGCGGCCGAGCGGTTATTGGCATTTGGTCACGAAATTGAATTGTTGGGTTTAAAACCGCTGGAAGTTTTTGGGAAAACTGTTGATACTGAACCTAAATTATTCAGTAATATTGATACAGTTACATTGTATGTTGGACCAAAAAATCAACCTGAATATTATGATTATGTGTTGGCAATCAAACCTAAACGTGTAATTTTTAATCCTGGAACTGAAAACTCCGAATTTGAAAGTTTACTAACCAAAAATGGAATTCTTGCCGAAGAAGCTTGTACTTTGGTTTTATTGGGAACTGGACAATATTGATACTTAACAGCTAAAAATATTGATGTTAAAAAAATAAACCCCCAATATCCTTAACTCTATATCTCTATTCTATGAAAACTTTATTTTCTGTTTTATTATTGTTAGCGGTTTCATATCATTCATTCTCACAAGAAAAGTATTTCGTGAGAGAATATAAATATACTGCAGGAGAATCTGATAGTAAAATAACAGCACGAGAAAAAGCAATCAAGGAAGTTAAATCAATGCTGTTAGAAGAATTAGGTATCTATGTTGAGAGTTATGTAAATTATAACGTCAAGGAAATCGAAAAGATAAATACTTCATTTTTTAATCAAGAGATTAAGACAATGTCTGCCGGGATTACTGAAACAAAAATTCTTGAAGAAAAATGGAATGGTTATGAGTTTTATATTAAAGCTCAGATATAAGCAGATCCTAATGAAGTACTCAGAAAAATAAACCAGACACTGTCATCAAGAAGAAGTAGTGCTGTTATTGACAGTTTAAAAGTATTGTTAAATACATCTAATAAGGATATTCAGATTCATAGTCAGGAATTAAGTAAATTAAAAGCACAACTTTCAACTCAAAATAATGAAATAATACAAAAACAGAAAGATTTAATTAATCTTAATCAGCAACTTACAAATGCTCAAAATTCACTTTCTAAATATCAAATTCAAGAAAATCAGATTCTATCTGAAATACAAACTATTGAAAATAAAATAAAAAATGCAACAACAAAAGCCGTTAATAATGTTCGACTTGGGATGACTCCTCTTGAAGTTACTCAAGTTTGTGGGATTCTTCGTTCCACAGACAAATGCACAGATTTATTCTATAATTATGGTTCTGTATGGGTTCAATTTCAGTCAAATGTAGTCAAAAGACTTATTGATGCATCGAGTTTTAAAGGTGCTTGTTATCCATATGATATGGTATATAAATAAAGTAAATCAATTTAGTATAGTACTTCAAATAAATTTGTATGAATCAAATTTGAGATAATTAAAGAAAATGAAATGTAGTAAAAAATATGATTCACTTAGAATTAAACAATTTAGAACAATCAAACAAAGAATATATGTAAATGGCTTTTGAATCAATAACAGAAGCAAATGTGGAAGAATTATTAAATCTTCCGAAGAGGATTACAAATGCAAATATCCGTGCTAAATTGAAAGAATGTCACGAACAAATTAACTACACCGTAATTTGTACAACTGATGACAAATATAGATTTGAACTTTATACTCGCCAAAACAAGCTGGAGGGAATGGAAGATGATTTTTCGTGTGGATTAAGTTGGGTTGCTGCCAATGGCGAAACCCTAACTTTGTGTAGGTACAACGGTTCGAGCCACAGTCATCCAAACCATTTAGAAAACGAGAAACTTGGTTATACGTGCCATATACACAAAACATCTGAACGTTATATAATTGCCAATAGAAAACCTGAAGGTTTTGCGGTTAAAACTAATCAGTATTATTCGTTAAAAGGTGCATTGCACTCTTTAATTAATGATTGTCATATTACAGGATTACAAACCGAACAAGATTTACCAAAATTGTTTTAATCATGTACTTAGATTTAAATAAAATTCAAGATAATCTATGCCAAATGCTTTGTGCTGAGATTAGACTTTATGAAAAAAACAAGAATTTGATTCGGGTAGAAACCCCATTCTTCTTTCCAGATGGAGATCCATATCAAATCTATATCAAAGAGTTGCCAGGTGGAAATCTGAAACTTTCGGACATGGGACATACTATGATGCATTTAAGTTACGAAAATGATACAACCAAATTTAGAGAAGGTACAAGAGGGAAAATTTACAATCAATTACTTGCTGAAACCTTTGTAAAAGAGGAGAATGGCGAATTCACTATTGACACAAATATCGATAGTTTGATAATGAACCTTTTCAGATTTGGTCAAGCAATAACCAAATTGAATGATTTGCAATTCCTGAACAGAGCTCGTGCCGAATCAACATTTTATGATGACTTGCAAGAAAACATGTTTAAAATTATTCCAGAAGATAAAATCAAGAAAGATTATATTTACGATGGAATAGAGAATGCAAAGGACTATCCAATAGATTATTGTATTGAAGGGAAACATTCACCCTTATTTGTATTTGGGATACCAAATAAAGACAAAGCTCGACTAACAACCATTGTTTTGGAACGTTTATTACGAGCGAATGCCAATTTTGATTCATTGTTAATATTTGCAGACCAAACCACCATGCCGAGACCAGATTTGGCAAGGCTATCAAATACTGGAGGTGAGATGATTTCATCCTTGGATGCTGTGAATGATTTTAGCAGGAAATTATTACGTAAGGTAGAACTTAACTAAAAGATGTCAATTGTAAACAAATCAATTTGATAAACAGTTAAAGTTTATTATAAATTTTAGTTATTTTTTCTTGTCAATTTTTTTTTGACTCGTACTGTAACTTGTAACTTGGAATATTAAATGAAAATAGCATTAATTGGATATGGTAAAATGGGTAAAACCATTGAAAAAATTGCCCGTGAACGTGGACACGAAATTGTGTCTATTATAGATGTGGATAATACGGATGATTTTGAGTCGGCAGCTTTCAAAAGTGCCGATGTGGCGATTGAATTTACTGTACCACAAGTGGCATTAAGTAATTATCGAAGGGCTTTTGCTGCAGGAGTGGCTGTGGTGTCGGGAACTACCGGTTGGGCAAATGAATTACCGGCAATAAAAAAAGAAATTGAGGAAGGCGGGAAAACTTTATTTTGGTCATCAAATTTTAGTATTGGAGTGAATATTTTTATGGCAGTGAATAAACATTTGGCGTCAATAATGAATCAATTTCCTAGTTATAATGTCGAAATGACCGAAGTGCATCATACTCAAAAACTGGATGCTCCAAGTGGAACAGCGATAACTTTGGCGGAACAAATCTTGGACGAATTGGACAGAAAGTATATTTGGGTAAAAGAAACGGAAACAAAACCAGCGGAAATGGCAATTAAATCAATTCGCGAAGGTCTGGTTCCGGGTATTCATACCATTCGCTATGAATCGGAAGTGGATTCGATAACCATCACACACAACGCAAAGAGTCGTGAAGGATTTGCATTTGGAGCTGTACTGGCTGCAGAATTTACAAAAGGGAAAAAAGGATTTTTAGGAATGAAGGACTTGTTTAATTTCTAAAAATACTGCCGTTATACGATAAAAATTAATAATAATTCTATTATTATAGTACTATGCATAACATAGTACTATAATAAAATTTATATTTGCAGCGATAATTAGGATGTGAGTTTATTTTTTTAGTGCATTTACACTTTAGACTCCAATCTAATTCTTAGCTTTGTAACTTGTAATAAAAAAAATATGAATACTGAAAAAGAATCTTCTCGTTTTGATAAGCCAATGAAACAATGGATAAAAGGCATTGTTTGGAGTTTGGTTTATATTTTATTTATCGTTTGGGTAGGTAATTACTGGTGGTTATTAGGTTTGCCCATGGTTTTTGATGCGTTTGTAACCAAATACGTTCGTTGGACATTTTGGAAAGAAACCAAAAATAAATCTTTGCTAGCTGTTTTAGGGTGGATTGATGCTATCGTTTTTGCTTTAATTGCGGTTTATTTTATCAATACTTATTTGTTTCAAAATTATCAGATTCCCACATCTTCGTTAGAGAAAAGTTTATTGGTGGGCGATTTTTTGTTTGTTAGCAAAGCAAGTTACGGTCCTCGAGTACCCAATACACCGTTTTCGTTTCCATTAGTACAACATACTTTTCCTTTGCTGAATTGTAAGTCTTTTCTCGAAAATCCTCAATGGGAGTACAAACGCTTAAAAGGTTTTGACTCAGTTAAGCGCAATGATATTGTAGTATTTAACTTTCCAACAGGAGATACTGTGGCTGTAAAACAACAGAATCCTGATTATTACACTTTGTGTTATTTGTATGGAAGAGATGTAGTGAATAACCGGAACGATATTTTTGGCGATATTGTTTATCGACCTGTAGACCGACGCGAAAATTATGTAAAACGTTGTGTCGCAATTGCGGGAGATTGGCTTCAAATCAAAGATAATCAAGTGTATATAAATGGAAATAAACAAGATAAGTTTCAGGGAATTCAATTTAATTATTATGTGCAAACTGATGGAACTCGTTTGAACGGTGATTTGTTGGACAAATTAAATATCAGTGTTGATGACAGATTGTTGATGGATGATAATTCTGCCAGAAATTTCGGATTTCAAAACATAACTGAACTTGCAAACACAATTGGATTGGATATTTCTTTACCGATTTATCATTTCCCAATGAATGAAGAAACATACAACAAGATACAAAAAGTGAGTGGTGTTCTGAAAGTAATCATTGAGCCCGCTCGAGAAAGAGAAGTTTTTCCGCTTGGAGGAAACAAAACCTGGAATAGGGATAATTTTGGTCCTATTTGGGTGCCAAAAAAAGGTGCAAGACTGGCTTTAAATCATTATAATCTACCAATTTACGAAAGAATTATTTCCACTTATGAACACAATAAGCTAGAAGTGAAGGGTAATGATTTTTACATTAATGATAAATTGACAAAAACTTATACTTTCAAAATGGATTATTACTGGATGATGGGCGATAACCGTCATAATTCAGCCGATTCTCGTTATTGGGGATTTGTCCCCGAAGATCATATTGTGGGTCGTCCGGTGTTGGTTTGGTTGTCGCTGGATAAAGATAAAGGTTGGTTTAGTGGTAAAATTCGTTGGAACAGGTTTTTTAAGAATGCCGTGAAATAAAGCCCCCCAACCCCCGAAGGGGGATTAAAAGTTTACCTTATATGTGCTTCGTCACTTTACATTTAAATTAAAATGTCACAACTGCAAAAGCCCCCATCGGGGGTTGGGGGGCTATATTTATCATCGGCTTATTTAGCTCCAATTGAGTATTATATTGCTTTGGTGAATGCTGATATTGTTTTTTTTGAGTATTGCGAGCATTACGAAAAACAATCGTATCGTAACCGTTGTACCATTGCAACAGCCAACGGTAAGATGGCGTTGAGTATTCCGATGGAAAAAACAAGTGGAGAAAAGATTCTGACACGTGATATACGGATTTCGGAACATAATGACTGGCAAGTACATCACTGGCGTTCAATTGAATCGGCATATAATTCAACTCCATTTTTTGAGTTTTACAAAGATGATTTATTGCCATTTTACGAGAGAAAATGGGATTTTTTATGGGATTTTAATTTGGAGATTCAAGCAAAAGTATTCGAATTGTTAGACTTACAACTGAAAATTAAGTTGACAACTGAATATAAAACCAATTTTGATGGTGATATTACCGATTTGAGAAATAGTATACATCCAAAAAACAAAAATTCAGTTGAATTATACAAACCCTATTATCAGGTTTTCGACCAACGATTTGGTTTTCAGCCGAATTTAAGCATCATAGATTTACTTTTTAACATGGGAAATGAAAGTCAATTAGTGCTCCTAAATTATAAAAAGGGACATTATAAGGTAAAAATGAATATATAAGTAGTGATTAAAATAGTAATTTAAAAGTCCCCCTGGGGGATTTAAGGGGGCTAAATTATGGAACAAATAGATTGGAAAAATTTAGGATTCGGTTATATGAAAACCGATCACAATATCCGTAGCACCTATAGCAATGGCAAGTGGGGAGAACTTGAAGTTCATGAAAGTGAGTTTCTGAG
Source organism: Paludibacter sp. (assembly GCA_013426815.1). Lineage (GTDB taxonomy): Bacteria > Bacteroidota > Bacteroidia > Bacteroidales > Paludibacteraceae > Paludibacter. Next base: position 27,751 of record JACDZH010000004.1, on the reverse strand, counting down.
TTTACATATTGCTGCCACCAGTTTACATTACGGACAGGAATCATTCGAAGGATTGAAAGCATTTCGTGGAAAAGATGGAAAAATCCGTATTTTTCGAATGAAAGACAATGCTTTACGTATGCAGGATTCGAGTGAAGGCACTTTAATGGCAAAAGTTCCTGTAGAGATTTTCGAAGAAGCAGTGATAAAAGCCGTTAAACTTAATGAACGATTTGTGCCACCTTATGAATCGGGTGCAGCTTTGTATATTCGACCGGTGCTTTTTGGAAGTGGTCCTCAGATTGGTGTGAAACCAGCTACAGAATATATGTTTATTGTTTTTGTAACTCCGGTGGGACCTTATTTTAAAGGTGGATTTCAAACTACTCCATTTGTGATCATGCGAGAATACGACCGTTCAGCTCCCCTTGGAATGGGAAAATATAAAGTTGGTGGAAATTACGCTGCCAGTTTGGTGGCAGGTGAACGTGCGCATGAGTTAGGATATTCCAATATATTTTATCTGGATGCCAAGGAAAAAAAATATATCGACGAATGTGGCGCTGCCAATTTTTTTGGCATAAAAAATAATACTTACATTACACCTAAATCAGCTTCAATACTCCCTTCAATTACCAATAAAAGTTTGATGGTGCTGGCTGTGGATTTAGGTTTGAAAGTTGAACAAAGAGCAGTTCCCGTAGATGAACTTATTACTTTTGAAGAAGCGGGAGCTTGCGGAACAGCAGCAGTTATCAGCCCTATTGAGCGCATTGACGACTACAATGAAAAGAAATCCTACATTTTTTCGCACGATGGATCACCGGGACCAATTTGTGATAAATTGTACCATAAACTGCGTGGCATTCAATATGGTGACGAACCAGATGAACATGGCTGGGTAACTGTTTTAGATTAAAGCCTCCTAAATCTTCCAAAGGGTGACTTAAAAAATATGATACAAAAATCTGAAGTTTTTCCAATAGGACAAATCAATAAACCGCATGGTGTAAATGGCGAAATGTCATTTTCTTTCACGTCAGATATTTTCGACAGAGAAGATGTTCCGTTCTTTGTGTTTGAAATAGAAGGTATTTTAGTCCCATTTTTTGTGGATGAATATCGTTTCAATGGCAGCACGACCGGATTGTTGAAACTGGATGGTGTTACGAGTGAGGAACAAGCCAGATCTTTTTATGGTTTGACAATTTATTTACCAAAAACTTTTCTCGAAAAAGTGACAGATGAAGAGATTGAATTAGATTATTTTGCAGGATTTACGCTGATTGACAAAGAGATAGGAGTACTTGGAATTATTTCGGAAGTGGATCAAACTACTGAAAATGTGCTTTTTGTAATTCCAAAACCGAATGATGAATTGCTTATTCCTGCTGGTGAAGAATATATTCAGAAAATTGACCACGATAAAAAAATTATCTATGTGAACTTGCCCGAAGGTTTGTTGGATTTATAAAACTCACCTATGTGAGTAAATATGATATATATGAATAATACCTTGACCTCATTAGAAATCATGGGTTATTTTTTTCGTTTTTATATTCCATTATGCCATCTTATATACAATTTCTTTCACCCATTGTGCCCATTGGGTCTGAGTTTTCGATTTATCGAATGTTTCCCAAGGTATCGGTTTGCCAATGGTGATTGTAAAGCTTTTTCCTTTTTGTTTAAACATTTCGTCGGCTAAATACATCATTTCCACATTAAATTTTATACCCAGGAATTTACGGAGATTAGCCAGGTTATAAAAAAAAATAGAATTACGTCCCTCGAAGTAAATTGGAATCACATCCCGCTGGTAACTCACAGCTTTGTTGATGAAATTTTTTTTCCATTCCAAATCCACAATTTTCCCCTTCATTTTTCGCGAACACATTCCTGCAGGATATGTAATCAGATGATTTTCTGACTCATATAGTTTTTGCATCAGCTCTGCATGTTCCTTTCCTTGTGTGCCGGTTTTATTTACAGGTATAAACATATCGTGCAAAGGATGCAAATTCATTAAAAGATCGTTTGAGAAAAATCTGACTTTGCCTTCATATTCATTACCAAGTAAATAGCCGGTTGAAATGCCATCCAAACCACCTAAAGGATGATTTCCAGCAAAAATATATTTACCTCCTTTGGGTGGTAAGTTTTCTTTTCCTTTGCTGGTGATAGAAACATCTAAATAATCGAGTCCGGATTTAATAAAATCGAGATTTTTTTTATCGGGATTACTTTTTAAAAAAATATTAATTTCCTTTTCATGTACAATTCTACGTAAGTAATTGACAATGAATTTAGGAACTTGAATATTTGGAGCTTTTTTTTTAAGTATTTTGGCTACATCAATATTCATAATTTTGTTTTGGCTCATGTTAAACGAGTTTTAAATTTCGATTTAGTGCAAATGTACGAAAATTGCTTAAATTGAGAAAAAACACTTGTAATTTTGATTTTATATAAATAAAATACATTATTATCAATACAAATTTGAATACTAAGATAAAATTTAAATTTCTGAAATTTTTCCCCCACTTTTTTCCATTTTATAACAGTTTTAAAGATAATTTGTTTTTAATAATTGATAATATGATAGTTAAAATACAAATGGCAATTAAATGAATTACATTTAAATTGTTGAGAAGTTGTTTAAAACCATCGATTTTAACGTAATAAATTGTTGAAAAAAAATATGTGGGGAATAGTGGGGAATATGAAAATTATTTCCTACTTTTACAGTTGAAAAAATGAATCCAATTTATTATGTTCACATTTATTGGTAAATACGAAGCAAAAGCCGATGTAAAAGGAAGAATCTTCATTCCTTCTGCATATAGAAAACTATTGCCCGATGGTGAAAAAGAACGAGTTGTGATGCGCAAAGATGCTGAAAATGACTGCATGGTGCTTTTCCCGGAACACGTTTGGAATGAGAAGGTAGAAGGTTTCAAAACCAAATTGGATGAATGGAATCCTATTGATCAACTTTTGCTGATGCAATTCGTTTCGGATGCGGAATGGTTGGACATAGATGCACAGGGTCGCATATTGATTTCGAAGAGAAACCTGCAAGCTATTGGAGTAGAAAATGCAGAAGTATTGTTTGTAGGCATGATTGACCGATTTGCTGTTTGGAGTAAATCTAGGTACGAACAGGCTAAAATGTCGAATATTGACTTTGCAGCTTTGTTGAAAGAGAGAATGATGAAACCCCAAAACCCCGAAGGTGAATGAGGTTAACAAATTCCTCAAATTAAAAAAATGAAGATTAAAAAGAATACGTCAAACAGTTTTAATTCCACACTCATTCAGGATTCGGGATTTTATCACATTCCTGCATTACTAAATGAAACGATTGAAGGTTTGAGTATTAAACCTGATGGGATATATGTGGATACTACTTTTGGAGGTGGTGGACATTCGCGCGAGATATTAGCCCATTTGGGTAAAAAAGGCAAGTTATTGGGGTTCGATCAAGATGAAGATGCCATTAAAAATGCACTTGATGACCCACGTTTTATATTTGCTCGTAGTAATTTTAAATTTTTAAAAAATTTTTTGCGCTATCATCAGATTGAAAAAATTGATGGAATTTTGGCTGATTTAGGTGTATCGTCTCACCATTTTGATGAAGCAGAACGTGGTTTTTCATTTCGTTTTGATGGAGCATTGGATATGCGTATGAATACACAATCGCCTTTGACGGCAGCGGTAGTACTTAACACCTATACAGAGGAGCAATTGGCCGATGTATTTTATTTGTATGGGGAATTGCACAATTCGCGAAAAATTGCAAAAACCATTGTCAATGAAAGGGCTAAAAAGCCATTTAATAATATTTATCCATTTATCGAAGCATTGAAACCATATTTCGGAAGAGAAAAGAAGAAGAAAGATATGGCACGTGTTTTTCAGGCTTTGCGTATTGAAGTGAATAAAGAAATGGATGTGTTGAAATCGCTTTTGGAGCAAGGTTTAAAAGTACTTAATCCCGAGGGTCGTTTGGTAGTATTAACGTATCACTCACTCGAAGACAGATTGGTGAAAAACTTTTTTAGAAGTGGAAATTTTGAAGGAAAATTAGAGAAAGATTTTTATGGCAATATTCAATCTCCTTTGAAAGTTATTAATAATAAGGTGATTACTGCCGATAAAACGGAAATTGCACGTAATCCGAGGGCGCGCAGTGCAAAATTACGTATTGCAGAAATGAAAGTTAGTAAGTAGTAAATAGAACCATGGCGTGGATAAAAAAAATGGCAGATGCCATTAGAGGCAGTGAAGATTTCTCGGATATTAAGTCGAGTACCATTCGTGACATCCTGAATGGTGAAATTTTGTCGAAAAATTTTTTAAAAAAGCAATATGGTTTATTGATAATGATGGCGGTATTGGCTTTTATGTATGTCGATAATCGTTATTCGTGCGAGAAACAACTGGCAAAAGAAATTGAACTAAAGAAAAAAATTCAAGATGTAAAATATGAATCGTTGACCATTTCTGCTCAGTTGATGGAAATCAGCAGACAATCGAATGTGCTGAACCAGTTGAACACAAGAGGTTTAGATTTGATTCAAACATCAAATCCGCCTATTGTAATTGAAGATTCGGTAACTGAAAAATAGATGGCTGATATTCGTAAAAATATAGTACTTCGTTTTGGGATTGTATATTTAATTATATGCTTTGCTTTTGTGCTTGTAATATATAAAATTACTGTTATTCAAACTGTTGAGCGGACAAAATGGATGGCTTTGGCAGCTAAGAATATAAAAACCAATATAGTTGTAAAACCCAATAGAGGAAATATTTATGCTTGCGATGGACGATTGATGGCGAGTTCCATACCAAATTATTATGTATATATGGACACACGTGTGGCTGCTTTACACGAAAAGAACGGAAAACTATTTAAAGAAAACATCGATTCAGTTTCCATTTATTTATCAAGTTTTTTCAAAGATAAAACTGCTTTAAAGTATAAGTTAGCTTTACAAAAAGCATATAATGACAGTGTAGGAGAATTCAAAATATTTCCGGATAAAATTACTTATTTACAGCTCAAGCAACTGAAAACCATTCCATTATTCCGACTAGGCAGAAATAAAAGCGGTTTGATAACCAAAGAGCTTTTTCGAAGGGTAAAGCCTTTTGGATCGTTGGCAACACGGACCATTGGCGATATTTATGCAGATGAAACCAAGGGTGGAAAAAATGGCGTTGAACTGAAGTTCAATAAATTTCTATTGGGTACGCCAGGTGTTTCAATTCGCCAAAAAGTTGCAAATACTTATATGGAAACAGTTCAGGTAGAACCTATTGATGGTATGGATATAACCACAACAATTGATATTGATTTGCAGGATATTGCAGAAAAAGCGTTGGTAGATGGTGTGCGCGAGTTTGATGCAGCGGTTGGTTATGCTATATTAATGGAAGTTCAATCGGGTGAAGTGAAAGCAATTGTCAATATGCAACGAAACAAGGATGGTTCATATACCGAAAACAGAAATGGCGCAGTTTCCGATTTGTCCGAACCGGGTTCAACCTTCAAAGTCGTTTCAATGATGGCGGCATTGGACGATGGTAAAATAAAGATAACTGATACAATAAATACATATAACGGTCAATACAAATTTGGCAACAGAACGATGACTGATCACAATGCACATCATGGTGGATTTCATAAAATCACACTGGCTCAAGCAATTTACGGATCATCGAATATTGGCGTTTCACGGGCAATTGTGAAAGCTTATGGAAGTAATCCATCAGATTATGTAGCTAAGTTGTATGCCATGAAAATGAATGAACGAATGGATCTCGAAATACCCGGTGCAGCAGCTCCATATATTCGTCATCCTAAAGATAAATCAACAAAAAATCCCTGGTCGCCTACTACATTGCCCTGGATGTCTGTTGGATATGAAACACAGATTCCACCAATTTATACACTGGCTTTTTACAATTCAATAGCCAACAATGGGAAATTGATTCGTCCATTTTTTGTGAAATCGATAAGTAAAAATGGACAGATTATTAAAGAGTTTAAAACCGAAGTGCTTAATCCTGCAATATGTAAACCTACCACATTGAAAGATATTCGTTATATGTTATTAGGTGTTTTGGAAGATGATATGGGGACTGCTAAAAATGTTCGTTCAAAATATGTTCGCATTGCAGGAAAATCGGGAACTGCACAAATTTCTCAGGGTAAGGAGGGCTATAAAGTTGGAAAAACAAAGCATCAAGTTGCCTTTTGTGGCTATTTTCCTTATGAAAATCCCCTTTATACCTGTGTTGTAGTTATGCGGGAACCTGGCATAGGTTATCCGTCGGGAGGACACATGAGTGGATCGGTTTTTAAAAATATTGCCGAAAGGGTTATGGCATTACGGTCAAACAGAAATCCGCTGGCTTATGAAAAAGATACGATAACTCACAATCCTATAAAACCCTTTACAAAAGTTGGATACTATGAGGCATTGAGTACAGTTATGGCTGATTTGAAATTGCCGCTTGGAACAAAAAAATCAGTATGGGTAAAAACCACTTCTGATGATAATAAAACCGAGGTTCACTCTGTTGCCGTTGCAAGCAATGTAGTACCCGACTTAACTGGAATGGGAGCAAAAGACGCAGTGTATTTGCTTGAAAGACTGGGATTGAGTGTACAGGTTCAGGGACGGGGAAAAGTAATTTCACAAAGTATAAAACCCAGTTTTTTTGCAAAAAAAGGCAGTTTAGTTTTACTTAATTTTGAATAAACCGATTGGTAATAAAATATTAAATTGACAAGTATGATACTAGAAGAACTATTGCAAAATGTAATTATTAAGAAAACAATTGGTGGTATAGAAATAGAAATATCCGGTATTCAATTTGATTCACGTAAAGTTGAAGAAGGTTGCATTTTTGTTGCAATCCGTGGAATTGCTTCAGATGGTCATCAGTATATTCCTGTTGCCATCGAAAAAGGAGCAGTAGCAGTTATTTGCGAAGAAATTCCATCTGAAATAAATCCAAAAGTAAGCTATCTGAAGGTTGAAAACAGTTCGGATGCTCTTGGCAAAATGTCTTCTGCATGGTACGGCTATCCATCTATGAAAATGATTTTGGTTGGTGTAACCGGTACAAATGGAAAAACAACAATTGCCACTTTATTGTATCAGCTTTTTCGTCAGTTGGGTCACAAATCCGGCTTATTATCAACGGTTTGTAATTATGTAAACGATCTTGCTGTAGAAGCTACACATACCACACCCGATGCGTTGGCATTGAATGAATTGTTGTCACAAATGGTGGAAGATGGTTGTGAATATGCATTTATGGAAGTAAGCTCTCATGCTGTGGATCAACACAGAATTGCTGGATTGGAATTTGATGGTGGTATTTTTACCAATATCACCCGCGATCATATTGATTATCATTTGACTTTTGAAAATTATCTGAAAGCTAAAAAGCAATTTTTTGATACATTATCAGCTAATACTTTTGCCCTTACCAATGCCGACGATAAAAATGGATTGGTAATGCTTCAAAATACAAAAGCAAAAAAATATACTTATTCGCTCCAGACAATGGCCGATTTCAAAACACGTATTTTGGAACATAGTTTTGAAGGTATGTTGCTCGACATGAACGATCGTGAAGTAAATGTTTCGTTTATTGGGCGTTTCAATGCAAGTAATTTATCGGCAGTATTTGGAGCAGCAGTTTTGCTTGGACAAGATGAATTAGAAGTTTTACGAATTATCAGTTTGTTGCATTCGGTTTCAGGTCGATTCGAAACGTTGCACGCGCCGGCAGACTATACAGCCATAGTGGATTATGCGCACACACCCGATGCACTGAATAATGTGATTGGAACAATAAATCAAATTTTACAGGGAAATGGTCGACTAATTTCTGTGGTTGGTTGTGGTGGAAATCGCGACAAAGGCAAACGTCCCATGATGGCTCGTGAAGCGGTAAACGGTAGTTGGAAAGCTATTCTAACTTCCGACAATCCACGTTTTGAAGAACCACAAGATATTTTAAACGACATGTTGGCTGGTCTTGATGTGGTTGAAAAAGCGAAAAGTCTGACCATTGTTGATCGACGTGAGGCAATTAGAACAGCATGTGCTTTGGCTCAAGCCGGAGATGTGGTGCTGGTTGCCGGCAAAGGACACGAAAATTATCAAATCATACAAGGTGTGAAACATCATTTCGATGACAAAGAAGTAGTGAGAGAATGTTTTTTAGGGTTTATTCCCTTATTGAAAAGGTAAATTGTAAACTGTTAATCAAAAATATATGCTATACCATTTATTTCATTATTTAGACCAACTTTTTCACATTCCCGGAGGCGGACTGTTTAATTTTATTTCATTCCGTACAGGTTTGGCTTTTATTCTGGCACTTGTCTTTTCTACTTTATTTGGTAGGCGAATAATTGATTATTTGCAAAAGAAGCAAATCGGTGAAACCATCCGCAATTTGGGGTTGGAAGGGCAGATGAGTAAAAAAGGCACACCGACAATGGGCGGAATAATCATTATCATTTCCATTTTGATTCCTACCATTTTGCTTGCCAATTTAACAAATATCTATGTGATTTTGATGATAATCACCACCCTTTGGTTGGGGTTTATCGGATTTTTGGACGACTATATTAAAATTTTTCGTAAAAACAAAGACGGGCTGAAAGGCAAGTTTAAAATTGTTGGACAAGTTGGTTTAGGAGTGATTGTAGGCTTGACAATGTATTTAAGTCCGGCAATGGTGATAAGGGAAAATATTGAAGTTAAAGGTGTGACGAGTCGTGTTGAAAATGTATTATATGCAAAACATGATATAAAATCCACAAAAACTACGATTCCGTTTATGAAGAATAATAACTTCAATTATGCCGATGCTTTTAAATGGGCAGGGGCAAATGCACAAAAATACGGATGGATATTATTTGTTTTAGTGGTAATTTTTATTGTAACGGCAGTTTCGAACGGGGCAAATCTGACAGATGGACTCGACGGTTTAGCCACAGGTACTTCGGCGATAATGGGAATAACACTCGGGATTCTGGCGTACGTTTCGGGAAATATAAACTATGCCGGATACCTGAATATAATGTATTTACCTGGTACCGGCGAATTGTTGGTTTTTGCAGGTGCATTTATTGGTGCAACAATTGGTTTTTTGTGGTATAATTCATATCCGGCTCAAGTGTTTATGGGCGATACCGGTAGTTTAACGTTAGGAGGAATTATAGCTGTTTTTGCCATTGTTACCCGCAAAGAATTGTTGATTCCGATTTTATGTGGTGTGTTTTTAGTCGAAAATTTATCTGTTGTGCTTCAAGTTGGATATTTTAAATACACAAAAAAACGGTTTGGTGAAGGAAAACGGATTTTCAAAATGACACCCTTGCATCATCATTTCCAAAAACAGGGAAACGCGGGAGTATTAGCATTTTTTCAAAGACCAATACAAGCACTTCCCGAATCAAAAATCGTGATTCGTTTTTGGATAGTTGGAATTATTCTAGCTGCAATTACAATTATTACATTGAAGATAAGGTAAATGAAAAGAATTGTAATATTAGGTGCTGGCGAAAGTGGTACGGGAGCAGCAGTTTTAGCTAAAAAACAAGGCTTAGAAGTATTTGTTTCTGATTTGTCGGAAATAAAACCTGAATACAAATCAATGTTGGATAACTACGGAATTGTTTGGGAAGAAAAACAACATACGGAAATAAAGATATTGAATTCAAATGAAGTGATAAAAAGTCCTGGTATTCCCGATAAAGCTCCAATAATCAAAAAGTTATATGCACTGGGAACTTCAGTAATATCTGAAATTGAATTTGCAGGAAGATACACACAGGCAAAAATGATTTGCATTACCGGTAGCAACGGAAAAACGACCACAACCATGTTGTTGTATCATATTCTGAAAAATGCAGGTTTGAATGTTGGTTTGGCTGGTAATGTGGGACAAAGTCTGGCTTTGCAGGTGGCTAACCAATCCTATAATTATTTTGTAGTGGAACTTAGTAGTTTTCAGCTCGATGGAATGACCAAATTTAAAGCAGATATAGCTATTTTATTGAACATAACCCCCGATCATTTGGACCGGTACGATTATAATTTTCAGAATTATGTGGATTCAAAATTTAGGATTACCCAAAATCAATCTTCCGAAGATGCTTTTATTTTTTGGGAAAACGACCCTGTTATAAAAGCAGAACTAGAAAAACGAAAGATTCAATCGACGTTGTATCCATTTGCAATAGAACGCACCGAAAAAACCAAAGCATTTATTCAACATGATGACCTGATTATCAAAATACTAAAAACAATTTTTACTATGCCTTCATCAGATTTAGCATTACAAGGTATGCACAATACCTACAATTCGATGGCTGCAGGATTAGCTGCTTCCATTGTTAATGTTCGAAAAGAAAGTATCCGACAATCGTTGCAGGATTTTCAGGGGGTTGAACATCGCCTGGAATATGTTGCAACTGTTCGAAATATCCGGTTTATCAACGATTCAAAAGCAACGAATGTCAACTCATGTTGGTATGCTCTACAAAGCATGAAAACACCGGTTGTTTTGATTCTTGGCGGAACGGACAAAGGAAATAACTATGCAGAAATTGAAGATCTGGTGCGTAGAAATGTGAAAGGGCTTGTTTTTATGGGATTAGATAATAAGGCTTTACATAAGTTTTTTGATGGTAAAATTGCTAAAATTGCTGATGTTCAATCTATGGAAGATGCTGTAAAAAATGCATATATTATGGCTGACGCAGGTGATACTGTTTTACTTTCACCTTGTTGTGCCAGTTTCGATATATTTCAGAACTACGAAGATAGGGGAAAAAAATTTAAAAACTGTGTCAGAAATCTTTAGAATTTTATTTTTTAAAATTTAAAATTACGGAAATAGGTTAATATCAAATTTTTGGAAATTAGAAAGGGAAAAATAAACTTTTCAAATTATCAAACTATCAAACTATCAAACTTTTCAAACTATCAAACATTTCAAACTTTTCAGACTTTTCAAACTTTTCAGACTTTTCAAACCTGCAATATGGAAAATCTCATTAAAAAACACCTAAAAGGCGATCCAATTTTATGGACTGTATTTTTTGCCTTGTGCATTATTTCAGCTATCGAAATGTACAGTGCATCAAGCACTTTGGCTTATGGTGCTGACAATTATGCCGGTCCCATGCTACGTCATGTTGGTTTTTTAATTGGAGGTGCAATAATCGCATTTGGAGTGCATCTTGTTCCGTATCGGTATACGCGAATGGCAGCTTATATTGTTCTAATAGTATCAGCAGTATTGTTGGTTTGGGTACTTTTCAGAGGAGTTACCGAAAATGGTGCATCTCGTTGGTTGGTCATTGCCGGAATAAAATTTCAACCATCTGAATTTGCTAAATTATCGGTAATTATTGTTGCTGCCGATTTGATTTCACGTATAAAAGATGCGTCCAAAGATGAATGGAAGTATTTTCGGAACACGATTATTATATTGGGAATAATTTGCACACTGATTTTATTTGACAATTTTTCAACTGCCTTTATTCTGTTTATGGTGGTATTTATCATGATGTTTATCGGAAGAATTTCGTTGTTAAAATTGGGCGGACTGGCAGGTGGATTGATACTTGTACTTGTTATCTGTTTTACATTAGTTAAAACGATACCAAAAGAATCTATGCCGAAAATGTTTGATCGTGCTTATACATGGGTTGGACGTATTGATAGATTTAAAACCGAAAAACACGATGATAAAGAAAAATATAAAATCACAGATGAAAATCGTCAGGTACAACACGGACGAATAGCCATTGCCCGTGGTGGTGTTTTGGGTGTGATGCCCGGCAACAGTATTGAACGCGATTTCCTTCCACAGGCTTATTCCGATTTTATTTATGCCATTGTTGTCGAAGAAATGGGATTGCTTGGTGGTATTTTTGTGATAATGCTTTATCTGATATTGCTTTTTCGAGCGGGGCGAATTGCAACAAAATGTTCAACAGTTTTTCCCGCTTTGTTGGTTATTGGACTTTCGTTAATGATAGTAATTCAGGCATTTATCAGTATGTCGGTGGCATCCAGTTTAGGCCCGGTAACAGGTCAACCTTTACCTTTAATAAGTAGAGGTGGAACTTCGATTCTGATTACCTGTATATATTTTGGAGTTATTTTTGGAATTACACGACAAATAAAAGAAGAAATTCAACCCATTGAAGAAGTTACAGAAAAATCTGTAGATGAACTTCCTGTGGTAGAATTTGAAAGTTTGTAAATATGAAACACAAATTTATTATTAGTGGTGGTGGAACAGGTGGACATATATTTCCGGCAATAAGTATTGCCAATGCCATAAAAAAGAAACTACCGACTGCCGAAATTCTTTTCGTTGGTGCGCTTGGACGTATGGAAATGGAACGTGTTCCCGCAGCAGGTTATCCTATCGAAGGGTTACCGGTAAGTGGATTAAATCGATCCAACATGTTGCGTAATGTAAAAGTAGTAGTGGATTTATTACGTAGTTTGGTTTTAGCACGCCGCATCATTCGTCGGTTCAAACCAGATATCGCCATAGGTGTAGGTGGTTATGCCAGTGCTCCAACGCTCAGGGCAGCATCGGCTTTTGGCGTTCCTACGCTGATTCAGGAACAAAATTCGTATGCAGGAGTAACCAATAAATTACTTTCAAAAAAAGCTTCCAAAATTTGTGTGGCCTATGAAGGCATGGAGAAATTTTTCCCGAAAAACAAAATAATTCTGACCGGAAATCCAGTTCGTCAGGATTTGTTTATGGTAGAACCAAAAACAGCAGCAGCTTATCAGTTTTTTGGATTTGACCCTACAAAAAAAACAATTCTGGTGGTAGGTGGAAGTTTAGGAGCACGAACCATTAATCAAAGCATAATTGCTCAGTTGGAACTTTTGTCGAAAGCTGATATTCAGGTGATTTGGCAAACCGGAAAATTTTATATTGAAAATGCACGCAAAGCAGCAGAACCATTTGCTTCGCCCCGATTGTTGGTAACCGATTTCGTTTCGCGCGTGGATTTAGCATATTCCATTGCCGATTTGGTGATTTCGCGTGCCGGTGCCAGTTCTATTTCTGAATTGTGTTTGTTAGCAAAACCGGTAATTTTAGTTCCTTCGCCCAATGTTGCAGAGGATCATCAAACTCAAAATGCCTTGGCTTTGGTCAAGAAAGAAGCAGCAGTGATGGTAAAAGATGTTGACGCAAAAGAACAACTGGTTATCAGGGCGTTGGAATTGATAAATGATACCAAAGCCTTAAAAAAATTGGGTGAAAATATACTAAAAATGGCAGAAAAAGATTCAGCAGATAGAATTGCAGAAGAGATTTTGAATTTAATAAAATAAATTCCAAATCATTATTGGAAAGAATAAGATATTAGTAATGATATATTGAATGAATTAAACTAACAAACTTCAAGTCCGCATTAAAAAGACTTAGTGGTTGTCTGAAATTTATGAACAAGTTTACAAAATATTACTTTTTGGGAATTGGTGGCATTGGCATGAGTGCTTTGGCACGTTACATCAAAGCCAAAGGTTTTCAGGTAGCCGGTTACGACCGAACAGAAACCAAGTTGACAAGCGATTTACAAACCGAGGGAATTGAAGTTTGTTTCGACGAAAGCACCTATCATATTCCTACCAATTTTGCTCTAGCAAAGGATGTGTTGGTAGTGCTTACACCTGCAATTCCAGTAGATAATCGTCAATTGATTTATTTTCAGGAACATGGTTTTAATATCCAAAAGCGAGCGCAAGTTCTTGGGAATATTACCCGTTCGTGTAAAGCGTTATGTATAGCCGGAACACATGGTAAAACCACAACTTCCACTATTGCTGCCCATTTGCTTTATCAATCACAGGTTTCGTGTAATGCTTTTCTGGGAGGAATTTCAAATAATTACAACACAAACTTGTTGATTTCCAATGAAAGTAATTTGGTCATAGTTGAAGCAGATGAATACGATCGTTCTTTTCATCAACTTTCGCCATTTATGGCAGTAATTACTTCGGTAGATCCAGATCACTTAGACATTTATGAAACACCGGAAGCTTTTAGGGAAAGTTTTGAACATTTTACATCGCTAATTCGTACAGGTGGTGTACTTATTATGCGTAAAGGAATTGATATACATCCACAATTGCAAAAAGGAGTAAAACTCTTTACGTATTCGATGGATAATGGTGGAGATTTTCATGCAGAAAACATAAGAACATCAAAAGGTGTAATACATTTCGATTTTGTGACACCAACTGATCGTATTTCTGATGTACGTTTAGGCGTTCCTGCACGTATTAATATTGAAAATAGTGTAGCAGCAATGGCGCTGGCCTGGCTCAACGGAGTGACTACCGAAGAATTAAGAGCAGGGATTTCGTCATTTTCAGGTATCTATCGTCGGTTCAATGTGGTGTATAAATCTGATAAAGTGGTATATATGGACGATTACGCTCATCATCCAAGTGAACTCAAAGCCAGTATTTCTTCAATCAGAAATCTTTATCCCGACCGCAAAATTACCGGAATTTTTCAACCACATTTATTCTCCCGAACCAGGGATTTTGCACCAGAATTTTCCGAAGCATTATCAAAACTGGATGAATTAATTTTGCTGGATATTTATCCGGCACGTGAATTACCCATTGAAGGTGTAAGTTCGGAAATGATTTTACGTGATGTAAAATTAACTGATAAGACATTGTGCTCCACCGAAAATCTATTACCTTTGCTCAAAGAAAAAAAGCTGGATGTGCTAGTGACTTTTGGTGCAGGAGATATTGATAAAATGGTGCCAAGAATTAAAGAATTGCTAAAAAGTTTGGGAAAGAAGAAGGATTAAGAATTTTGGTATTTGCATAATAAATGAATTAAAACATATTACAATACATTCAAACTATTTTTCTTTCATTGAAATCCAGACTATACGCTATCTATGAAACCGATATTCAAATACATACTGATTTCCATATTTGCCCTGCTGGTAGTGGGTTATATGGTTTATACATTGTGGTATTTTTCGGACAGAAACAAAGAGGAAGTATGTCGTAGATTTGAGATTGAACTTGAAGACAGCGACAAAGTACAGCTTATCACCCAAAAAGATATTGCAACCATTTTAGATGAAAATAACCTGAATCCGATTGGAAAAACCATTAAACATATATGTACGGCAACTATTGAAGAAACCCTGCACAAAAACCCCATGATAAAAGTGGCTGAGTGTTACAAAACGCCGGCAGGAATCGTTCATGTCAGGGTGCTGCAACGTCGTCCAAAATTCAGGGTTGTTGGTTTAGGAAGTTATTATATGGATGTGGACCGGAAAACAATGCCAATTTCTACAAATTATGCTGTTTATGTGCCGGTTGTTTCGGGGCGGGTAACCAAAACAATGGCCAGTGGAAAGCTTTTCGATTTTGTGAGTTTTTTGGAGGAAAATCCTTTTTGGGATGCGCAAATAGAGCAAATTTATGTCCGTGATGATTTGAAAATTGAACTTGTTCCACGTGTTGGCGATGTAATTATTCTGTTGGGGACACTTGATAATTATGCTGTTAAGCTCAATAAATTGCATAAATTGTATGTGAATGGATTCAATGTAATTGGGTGGAATAAATATAAAAAAATAGATTTACAATATAAAGATCAGGTAGTTTGTACCAAAGTTGGTCTCGATCCGGTGCACAAAGAAATAGCAGTTATTGAAAAAAAAGATAGTATTATTGCCAAGAAATTATGATTTCAAAGAAACAATTTGTAGCGTATGATTTAGGTAGTTCCCGTATTTCGGCTATGGCAGGCGAAATGCAGGTGAATGGTGAACTTAAAATTTTATCGGCAGAATTTAAAAACTCCGATGATATTAGATGGGGGATTGTAGAGCAACACACCGGTGCCGCTTTCAAGGTGAGCGAATTACAGAAGTATCTTCAGAATAGTGCAAAAATTGCTGAAATTTCGATGGTTTCGGTAAGTGTGGGTGCAAAATCGATGAAAATGAAAAACGATACGGTAAGTCGTTTTGTAGGAAAACATAATATTATTACTGACAAGCTTTTAGCTGAGATGTTAGAAGAATGTGAGCGTAAATCTAAGAATGAAAGTGTTGAAATTTTTGATGTTTTTCCTGTTTCATATTTTGTTGATGGAGTGCGAATGGATGAACCGGTGGGAAAAACAGGTTCTCAAATAATTGGAAATTATCATTTAATTATTGGAAGTTCAAATATAAAGACCCAAAGAGATCGCTGTTTTGAAAAAACAGGTCTTGTTGTTGAACATACCCCATTGTCAATTGAGGCTTTGTCGACAGTATTGATTGAAGACCATGAACGCGAAAACGGATGTGCTTTAATTAATTTTGGCGCCACCACCACAACCTTGGCTGTTTATTCCGATGGAATTCTACAAAAGTTGTTGGTTGTTCCACTCGGCTCGAAAAATATCACAAAAGACATTGAAGAGTTAGGTGTAAGCGAAACACATGCCGAAAGACTTAAATGTCTGAAAGGTGTAGCAATGGAATCATTGGTCGATAACCCTGTTTACGTACAAATACCTTCGAATAAGATAGAAAATCCACCTGTAAAAATTTCTACATTGTTTTTGGCAACTATAATCGAGGCACGTCTAGAGGAAATGTTACAACCAATTTTTGACACTATTAATTCGCTCGAATATCAGTTAGATGCTGGTGTTATTATAACAGGTGGCGGTTCAAAACTAAGCAATATTATAGATTTTATTGAGGAAAAATCAGGAATGAATACCCGTTTCGGAAATCATTCCGATTGGTTATCGAACGATACTCCCGAAAAATTCCTCGATCCTAGCTTTGCTCAGCTAGTTGGTACAATTATTCTTACCAATGAGTATCGAAAAGAACATCCGATTGAAGAAACCGAAAAAGATAATGGAAAGAAACCCAAAATTCCCAAGAAAGGTTTTAGAGAAAGAGTTGCCGATGGTTTTATTGTATTCTTTGGCGATGAGCAAAAACTGAATTAAATCCAGAAAGAAGGTTTAAGAAATAACGAATTAAAAATAAACTAAAAGTCAAAAAGTTTCTGAAAAATAAATTGGACTTTAGACATTAAAAATCAAAATATATGGGATATTTAGATGAAAGTTTGCCTTTAGAATTGCCACTGGTTGACAGTTCATTCATTAAAGTTATTGGCGTTGGTGGCGGTGGTGGTAATGCCGTAAATCACATGTATCGTCAGGGAATTACCGATGTGTCGTTTGTGGTTTGTAATACCGACAATCAGGCTTTGGTGAAATCGCCGGTGCCAAATAAAATACAATTGGGTGTTGATACCACCGAAGGTTTAGGTGCAGGAGGTAAACCCGAAGTTGCCCGCCGAGCTGCCGAAGAATCGATTGAGCAAATTCAGAACTTGCTGAAAGACAATACTAAAATGGCATTTATTACAGCTGGGATGGGTGGAGGAACCGGTACAGGTGCTTCGCCTGTAGTTGCCAAAGCTGCACACGATTTGGGCATTCTAACGGTTGGTATTGTTACTATTCCATTTGCATTTGAAGGTAATTTAAAAATCAGACAGGCATTGGAAGGTGTTGCTGCACTCAGCGAACATGTGGATGCTATTTTGGTTATTAACAACGAAAAACTTAAAGAAATATATCCCGATCTGGAACTTTCCAATGCGTTTGCCAAAGCGGATGATGTATTGACCAATGCTGCAAAAGCCATTGCCGAAATAATTACTGTTCCAGGCTATATCAATACTGATTTTGCTGATGTTTATAGCATCATGAAAGATGGAAATGTAGCGATAATGAATACCGGTTACGCTTCGGGCGAAAACAGAATTACCAAAGCTATCGAAGATGCATTAAACTCTCCATTGCTAAATACAAACGATGTAAGTGGTGCCAGCAAAATTTTGTTAAGTTTGTATTGCTCTACTACCAACCAGATTAGAATGGATGAAATTGATCAAATTCATCAATTCATGTCAACAGTAGGCGAAAATGTTCAGGTTATTTGGGGTGCAACTTTTGATGATGATTTGAATGAAAACGTTAAAATAACTTTGATAGCAACAGGTTTCGATGTTGGCGATATACCCGGAATGCCTGCTAGTGTTGCAAAAACACATTCTCATAAATTAGTTTCTGCAAAAATAAATATGTCAAATTCTAATGATTCATCTGATTCAGAACAAGCCGGAGAAGAATTGCTGGATGCGAAAAAATCGGATACAGAAAAAGCCATGGAACAATATTATGGTAAACCTTTAGATATTATAGTCGAAGTTGAACCTGAGTTGAAAGTTGAGATACCTACAATTACGTTAGACGATTTAGAAGATGAATCAACATATAAGAAAGTAGAAAGCATTCCGGCATGGAAGAGAAAACTTTTTAAAAACTAGTGTTGCTTAATTTTATAATTTGAAAATGTGCTACTTAGATAATGCTAATTTGTAATGGTTTATCTTAATTTTATAGCACTAATGCAATTAAAATTCTAATTAGTAAATCAACTAAACATAAAAATCAATCATTATGGATTTATACGATAGAGTAAGCAGTGATATTAAAACTGCCATGCTGGCTCGCGATAAAGTTGCTTTAGAAGCTATTCGTGGAATAAAAAAAGAATTTTTGGAAGCTAAAACATCAAAATGTGGCGATGGAACATTGTTGGATGAAGTGGCAGTGAAAATCCTACAAAAGATGATAAAACAACGCAAGGATTCGGCACAAATTTACCAGGAACAAAACCGTCCCGAATTGTCAGAAAACGAACTGGCTGAAGCATCGGTGATTGAACTTTATTTACCTACACAAATGACCGATGCAGAACTGGAATCGGCTGTGGCAGGAATTATAGCACAAGTTGGTGCTACCGGACCACAAGATATGGGAAAAGTAATGGGTGTAGCCAGCAAACAATTAGCAGGAAAAACCGAAGGTCGAATGATTTCTGAAAAAGTAAAAGCCTTGCTTACAAAATAACACCGGATTTTGGGTTTTATCAAACCTCAAAGAATGTACAGCGCCCTTGTTCATTCAATTTTTTAGTATAAAAACCCGAATATTTTCTTTTGGAAATGTGCGGGTTTTGTGTTATTCAGAAAAATATCAAATTTAATTTCAATCGAATAAAGAATTTTTTTAATCACTACTTCGACTTATTCTCCCAACTGCAAAGTACCACTCTGCCTGCTTTTTGCCTCGCAATCTGATGTATTGTAAATTTTAAAGAAAACTTTGATTACTGTTTAGACTATTTTTTTGTACTTTTGTAGAAATGAGTTAATAACTTTTTCATAAGATTTTTGAAATAAGTTTAGGTTTATGTTTTTATGCAGAAAAACATAAATTACAATGTGTGTATATTGAAAGAAAACTCTAACTTTGCATCATAGTTCAGTTCACCTAAGTATTTGATATACTGAAATCAATAATTTTATCTATAAGGTTTTTTAAATAAGTTTGAAAGTATTATCAAATTTTGATTCAATATTGAAGAGATTAGATTTAATTTAGACAACAAAAATAGCACCAATACCTCACTACATCTTATTATCAAAAAATAAAGGTTTAAAGTCAAATTTAGCATCGATAATACAATAAGTATAAATATCTTTGTGCCAACTTAAAGTAATAAATATGAAAAACAAATCAATTCTAGCTTTCGACCTTGTTGCTACAAGTGAATGCCCCATTCTCTGTAGTATCGAAAATGGTCGACAGCAAATGAATGATCTGCCCAGTTTTCCTAATCAAATTCTACAAATTGGATTGGATTTTCACTGGAACAGATACTCATTATTCGAGCATTTTGAAGCAGGTCATCAGACAACAGAAAACGAAGGAGTTGAAATAACATCCAATGTGATAGATAGATGGGGTGTTGATTTTGCAATTATTGCTAATGATGGATCTATTCTTGGTGCTTATTATAATTGCAACGAATTTATAAGTTTAACGTTTCCTAACTTGTTAAATTCAATAGGTACCTATGCTTTTTCAGGTAGTAGCTGCTTTACAAGTAGTTTAACTATTCCTAATTCTTTAACTGAAATAGGAGGGTCTCCTTTTTATAAATGCTGTAATTTCTTTGAAGTAAAACTACACTTAAAAATAACTAAGAATAGAAATTCTGAATTTTACAACTGTAGTAATCTTACCAAAATTAATATGCCTCGAAGCATACAATCAAACGTATGTACAAATACTTTTGAAGGTAAATCTAAAAATTTTAGTCCACTTTTTGTGACTGAAAGCTCTACTGCAACATATCTTGCAGCAGAATTTTGCATGGAATTTACACTCATATCTGAAATTGTATGTACTTGCACATTTACTCCAAAAACAGTAACTATAAAATCTATGCTTCGTACTCCGAAATTGTAATCGAAGGATTTTTAGCAGAGCAAATTGTGATTGTCTTTGGCATTGATAGTAAAAAAAGGTAAGTTCTCTAATATCTGGTAGCGAACACATAAAAATACCTCTTAAACCAATTTTGTTTATAAAGTAAAATAGGGCGAATTAAAGCTAAAAGTGATATTAAAGAATTCTACATATCTTATTAAATTAAATTAAAAAAAATAACAAAAATTATGAAAAAAAGTTTATTTTTTATTGCTTTTATCGTATTAGTACATACGGCAATGGCACAAGTTTCAAAAACGGTGGATATTACAACAGCGGGCACATTAGGTACGACACTCACAGCTACCGAGAAAAGCACAGTTACAAACCTAACTGTAACAGGAAACATCGATGCACGCGATTTTAAAACTATGCGCGACGATATGCCGCTACTGGCAGTGCTGGATTTAGGGGCAGTGAATATTATGGCATTTACGGGTATTGCTACTACCTCGAGTTCTGTTGCTTACCCTGCCAACCAAATACCGCAATGGGCGTTTTACAATTTTTCTAGAGAATCAGGGAAAACTTCTCTTACCTCTATTGTATTACCAGAAAGTATTACTTCAATTGGAGTTAGTGCTTTTTATATTTGTAGGGGCTTTACAGGTAGTTTAACTATTCCCAATTCGGTAACTTCAATTGGAGATCACGCTTTTGAGGAATGCAGTGGCTTTAATGGTAGTTTAACCCTTTCTAATTCTTTAACTTATATAGGAGTTAAAGCATTTAGATTTTGTAGCGGCTTCACAGGAAGTTTAACTATTCCTAATTCTGTATCTTTAATTAATCAGTTTGCTTTTTCTGAGTGTAGCGGCTTCAACGGCAGCTTAACTATTCTTAATGGAGTTGATTCAAATTCAGATGGCTCTTATGGTTCTTTAAGAAATAGTACTTTTTTAAATTGTAGTAATTTTACAGAGCTAAATCTACCTAATAATATAACAGAGATTGGAGATGGAGTCTTTGTAAATTGTGCAAAACTTACCAAAATTAAAATGCCGAGAAGTTTTCCACCAACTGTCTATGACAATACTTTTACCGGTATCCCTAAAAATTTATGTACGCTTTATGTGCCAGCAGGTGCTAAAGGGTCATATCAGGCAGCAGATTTCTGGAAGGATTTTACACTTATGTCCGAAATTATTGGTACAAGTACTTTTGCGCCACAAAACAGCAACCTAAAAATTTATGCTTCGCACTCCGAAATTGTAATCGAAGGAGTTATTGCAGGGCAAATTGTCAATGTCTTTGGCATTGATGGTAAAAAGTTAAGTTCTCAAATATCTAATGGCGAAAATGTAAAAATTCCGTTAAAAACTAATGGTGTTTATATCGTAAAAGTGGGCGAGAGAAGTTCAAAAGTGATATTATAAAATTCAATATATCAAACACAATCAATTACAAAAATAAGATTTATGAAAAAAAGTTTACTTTATATTGCCTTTATCGTATTCGTACATACGGCAATGGCGCAAGTTTCTAAAACGGTGAATATAACAGATGCTGGTACATTAACTACGGCACTAACTGCTTCTGAGAAAAGCACAGTTACAAACCTAACCATAATAGGAAACATCAATGCACGCGATTTTAAAACCATGCGCGACGATATGCCACTGTTGGCTGTGCTTGATTTGGGAGCTGTGAATATTATGGCATTTACGGGAGTTGCTACTGCCTCTGGTTCTGTAATATATCCAACCAACGAAATACCAGAGTATGCGTTTAATAATCCGACAACGTATTCAGGTAAAACCTCTCTTACTTCTTTTATTTTTCCAACAAGCATTACTTCAATTGGAGATTATGCTTTTTCTTTTTGCAGCGGTCTAACAGGTAACTTAACTATTCCAAATTCAGTAACTTCAATAGGAGTAAGAGCATTTCAAGTTTGCAGTGGCTTAATTGGCAACTTAACTATTCCTAATTCGGTTACCTCAATTGGAGAATATGCTTTTTACAATTGCAGCGGCTTTACAGGTAATTTATCAATTTCCACTTTGATAACTACAATTGAAAGTAGTACTTTTGGAAATTGCAGCGGCTTTACTGGCAATTTAACTATTCCCAATTCGGTTACCTCAATTGGAGAATATGCTTTTTCTGGATGTCGGGGCTTCACTGGGAGTTTAACTATTCCCAATGTTCGTACGGTTAGAAAAGAGGCTTTTTCGGGTTGCAGCGGCTTCACAGGTAGTTTAATTATTCCGAGTTCGGTAACATTAATAGGTGAGGGAGCTTTTTTATATTGCAGCGGCTTTACAGGCAGTTTAACTATTCCCAATTCGGTAACTTCAATAGGAAGTCATACTTTTAGGAGTTGTAATGGTTTTTCAGAGTTAAATCTACACACTAATATAACCAATATTGGTGATTATGCTTTTGAAAGTTGTACAAAACTGACCAAAATAAATATGCTGCGAAG
Source organism: Paludibacter sp. (assembly GCA_013426815.1). Taxonomy (GTDB): domain Bacteria; phylum Bacteroidota; class Bacteroidia; order Bacteroidales; family Paludibacteraceae; genus Paludibacter. The sequence goes on along the minus strand of JACDZH010000004.1, from coordinate 4,857 downwards.
CACTCCACCAACCGCATATGCTAATACTTTTACCCGCATACCTAAAAATTTATTACGGCTTTACATTCCTTCCGGATCTTTGCCTACTTATCAGGCAACAGACTTCTGGAAGCAATTTACATTTGTTTCGGATCTTAAGATGGGAACATCCGCTGAAGCAGGTACACTAAGCTCTGCACTATCGACTACTGAAAAGAACAATGTGACAGACCTCACCATAATAGGAAACATTGATGCACGCGATTTTAAAACCATACGTGATGATATGCCATTATTGGCTGTTCTTGATTTGGGAGGGGTGAGTGTTATGGCTTTTACGGGCGTTGCTACTACTTCGAGTTCTATTGCTTACCCTGCTAACGAAATTCCACAGTATGCGTTTAGCAATCTTATTACCACTGTAGGCAAACTGACTCTTACATCATTTACTTTTCCTACAGGAATAACCTCAATTGGTGATGCTGCTTTTTGGAGATGTAGTGGTTTAACAGGTACTTTATCTATTCCTAATACAATTACTCAAATAGGGATGGATGCCTACCGAGGCTGCGTTGGTTATACAGGCAGTTTAATTATTCCTAATTCGGTAACTTCAATAAGAGAAGGTGCCTTTTTAAACTGCTCTGGCATTACTGGTAGTTTAACTATTCCAAATTCAATAACTTCAATTGAAGGTTTAACTTTTAAAAATTGTAGCAATTTTACAGAGTTAACACTACCTAATTATATAACTCAAATCAGTGATGAAGCTTTTCAAAATTGCTCAAAACTTTCCAAAATTTATATGCTACGTAGCACTCCACCAGTCATATATTCTAATACATTTACAGATATTCCTAAAAATTTATGTACGCTTTATGTTCCAGCTGGTGCCACAGGGTCATATCAGGCAACAGACTTTTGGAGAGAATTTACACTTATGTCAGAAATTGTAAGTACTAGTACTTTTACGCCACAAAACAGCAATCTAAAAATCTATGGTTCGCACTCCGAAATTGTAATCGAAGGATTTATCGCTGGGCAAATGGTGAATTTATTCAGCATTGATGGTAAACATATCATTTCACAAGTATCTAATGGCGAACGCGTAAAAATTCCAGTAAAAACCAATAGTGTTTATATTGTAAAAGTGGGCGAGAGAAGTTCAAAAGTGATACTATAAAATTATTCGATATTTGTGCAGATTAGCTCTGCTAAACGTTGGTTTGATTTGTCGTTGTAGTATTTTCTAACCACAAATATTCACAAATACACACAAATCAATATACAACATTTTATTGATTCAATTGTTTTAAATGTAAAATTCAATATATCAATCATATACAATTAGAAAAAGAAGATTTATGAAAAAAATATTACTTTTTATTGCCTTTATCGTATTAGTACATACTGCAATGTCACAAGTTTCAAAAACGGTAAATTTAACAACAGCCGGTACATTAAGTACGGAACTCACAGCTACTGAGAAAAGCACAGTTACAAACCTAATTGTAATAGGAAACATCGATGCGCGCGATTTTAAAACCATACGCGACGATATGCCGCTGCTGGCAGTGCTTGATTTAGGAGCAGTGAATATTATGGCTTTTACGGGAGTTGCTACTGCCACAGGTTCTGTCACTTACCCTGCCAACGAAATTCCACAGTATGCATTTTATAACAATTCGACCTCTAAGGGCAAAACCTCCTTTACTTCATTTATTTTCCCAACAAGCATTACTTCAATAGGAAGTAATGCTTTCAGAAAATCCGGAAGTGGCAATTTGGTAATTCCAAATTTGGTAACCACAATAAAAACCTCTGCTTTTTATGATTGCTATTTTAATGGCACTTTAACTATCCCAAATTCGGTAACTTCAATTGGGATGTCTGCTTTTGAATTGAGTACGGGCTTCACTGGTAATTTAACTATTCCAAATTCGGTAACTTCAATTGGAGCTTATGCTTTTGCTAATTGCAACAATTTTAAAGGCAGTTTAACGCTTCCCAATTCAATAACTAAAATAGAAGATGGTACATTTGGTGCTTGCGATGGCTTTACAGGAAGTTTAATAATTCCTAATACGGTAACTTCGATTGGGTATTCTGCTTTTCAAAGTTGCAGGCAATTTACAGGAAGTTTAACAATTCCTAATACGGTTACATCTATTAAGTATCAGGCTTTTAGTGGTTGTAATAATTTAACGGAATTAACTCTTAGTAGTAATATAACTACAATTGACGATCGTGCGTTCGCATACTGCGTAAAACTTACCAAAATTCATATGCCACAAAGTACTCCACCAACCATATCTTCTAATACATTTGGTTACATTCCTAAAAACTTATGTCGGCTTTATGTGCCTTTTGGCTCATCGTCGGCATATAAGGAAGCAAATTTCTGGAAGGAATTTACATTTATATCCGAACCTCCCGTTTCTGTACCTTCAGCCGGAACACTTAGTTCGTCGTTAACAGCTACTGAAAAAAGCACAATTAAATACCTAACCATAATAGGAAACATCGACGCACGCGATTTTAAAACCATGCGCGATGATATGCCATTGCTGGCAGTTGTTTATCTGGATGAAGCAAATATTCTGGCTTTTACGGGAGCTGCTACTGCTCCAGGCTCTGTTACTTATCCTGCCAACAAAATTCCTCAGTATGCATTTTATAACAATTCTACCTCAACAGGGAAAACTTCCCTTACTTCAATTTATTTTCCAACTAACGTTACATCGATAGAAGAACATGCTTTTCATGGTTGTAGCGGACTATCAGGCAATTTAACGATACCAAATTCGGTAACCACCATTGAAAGTAATGCTTTTTACGGTTGCAGTGGACTATCAGGCAATTTAACGATACCAAATTCGGTAACTACAATTAAGGAAAATGCATTTTATGGTTGTAGTAATGTAACAGAATTAGTATTAAATAATTTAACTGAAATTAAAGACTATGCTTTTGGAAATTGTAATAATATTAGCAAAATTTTTGTGCCTCGAAGTACACCACCAATCATAAGTGCTGGTACATTCAATGGCATTAATAAAAGTTTATGTCGCCTTTATGTAGTTCCCGGATCGTTGACAACATATCATTCTACAAACTATTGGAGAGAATTTACGCATATTTCCGAATCTTTTTATGTTGCATCGGCTGGTACACTTAGCACATTGTTGACGGATACTCAAAAAAGTACCATTACAAACCTTTCACTATCAGGAAACATCGATGCACGCGATTTTAAAACCATGCGAGATGATATGCCATTGCTGGCAGTGCTGAATTTGGAAGAAGTGAATATTATGGCTTATGATGGTAATGCTACTGATGGGGGTGCTTTTTACCCAGCCAATGAAATACCGAGTTCTGCGTTTGACACCTCTCCAAGTAAAACTTCCCTTACCTCCATTACATTTCCAGCAAGTATTACATCAATTGGAGAATCTGCTTTTTCGGGTTGCAGCGGCTTAACCGGTAGCTTGATAATTCCCAATTCGGTAACTACAATTGCAGATTGGGCTTTCAGTGGTTGTTCAAGTATTTCAGGTGTTTTAACTCTCCCCGAAGGGCTTACTATTATAGGAAATAATCCTTTTGCAGGTTGTATAGGGCTAACTGCATTTTCTGTGCCAGAAGCTAATGCTAGTTTTTCTTCATTAGATGGTGTGTTATTCAATAAAACAAAAACAACACTTATACAATGTCTTGGATCGAAAACGGGAACTTTTAGCATTCCAAATTCTGTAACCTCGATTGGTCAATATGCTTTTTATAATTGCAGCGAACTTTCAGGCAGTTTAACTATTCCCAATTCGGTGACTATAATTGGGGAAAATGCTTTTTATGGTTGCAGCGGCTTCACAGGCAGTTTAACTATTTCTAATTCGGTAACTGCAATTGAATATCAAGTTTTTTATGGTTGCATCGGCTTCACAGGCAGTTTAAATATTCCCAATTCGGTAACTGCAATTGGAAGTCGTTCTTTTGAAGGTTGCAGCGGCTTTATAGGCAGTTTAACTATTCCCAATTCGGTAACTTCAATTGGAGTTCGTGCTTTTTATGGTTGCGGCGGCTTCACAGGCAGTTTAACTATTCCCAATTCGGTAACTTCGATAGGAAATAGTGCTTTTTTTGGTTGTGGTAATTTTACTGAATTAACTCTACCCAATAATATAACCACGATTAGCAATTATGCTTTTTACAATTGTACAAAACTTACCAAAATTTATATGCAGCGAAGCACGCCACCAATCGTATCTATTAGTACTTTTGCCGGCATACCTAAAAATTTATGTACGCTTTATGTGCCTGTCGGCGCTACAGGGTCATTTCGGGCAGCAAATTTTTGGAAGGATTTTACACTTATGTCCGAAATGGTAAGTACTAGCACTTTTACGCCACAAAACAGCAACCTTAAAATCTACAGTTCGCACTCCGAAATTATAATCGAAGGAATTATCGCAGGTCAAATGGTAAATATCTTTAGCATTGATGGTAAAAAGGTAAGTTCTCAAATATCTAATGGCGAAAATGTAAAAATTCCGGTAAAAACTAATGGTGTTTATCTCGTAAAAGTGGGCGAGAGAAGTTCAAAAGTGATATTATAAGTTTGAAAAATTGTGTGATGTAGGTGTTGAAAATGAATATTTAATGCCTGAAACAATGAAGTAAAATAACCACAGGTCAATGACATGATGGAAAAAGATAAAAGCATTATGCCGTGTTTTTAAATTATACGAAATTTGTGCAATTTTGTGTGGTTTATGATTCAAATGTTTTTTTAATTACAAATATTCACGAATACACAAATCAATATAATTAGGGTCTGCTGTTAAACTCAGACTACGTTTATATATAAAATTTGAC
>JACDZH010000003.1 GCA_013426815.1 Paludibacter sp. | reverse complement strand
CAAATTCATAAAATATTCTGTATCATCAACTTAGGGGTGCTGAGTAGTTACGAAAAATTAAACTCCAAAAATGCTTCATAAAAAAATATAATATACATTATTGATGCAATTTTTCTGCTTCAATATAAATGAATATCAGATAATTGCGATTAAATTGAATTTTTACAAATATATATAATTCTTTGTGTTCTATCAATAATTAATCACTTAAATTTTAAAATTGTTATCAAAAACAAAGATTGTTTTATTTAAGAAATTTTATTTAGCTTATTATCAGATAATTAACTATAAAAAATGAATTTAGAAAAACTGATTTGCTTCATTACTCTATTTTTAGTACTTTTGTTTTACTTTTTATAAAGTCAAATATAACCACAAAATCTGTGATAGAAATAATTCCAGCCATTGACCTGATTGATGGAAAATGTGTTCGCCTTTCGCAGGGCGATTACGCTCAAAAAACAGTTTACAATGAAAATCCGCTCGAAGTAGCAAAAATGTTTGCAGATGCAGGTATTCGCCGTTTACATTTAGTTGATTTAGATGGAGCTAAGGCACAACATATTGTAAATCATAAAGTGCTGGAAAAAATTACTTTAGGAACAAATCTGATAGTAGATTTTGGTGGTGGTTTGAAAACAGATGAAGACTTACAAATTGCTTTTGAATGTGGTGCTAGTATGGTAACAGGTGGGAGTATAGCAGTCAAAAATCCCAAAATATTTTCGTCATGGATATCGAAATTTGGAGGCGAAAAAATCATACTCGGAGCTGATGTTAAAGATGAAAAAATTGCAATTGGTGGATGGTTGGAAACAACTGATTTAGAATTACTTCCCTATATTAAAAGTTATACTGAAAAAGGAATCAGAAAAGTGATTTGTACCGATATCAGCAAAGATGGTATGTTACAAGGACCAGCCATTGAACTATACAAAAAAATGCTCATAGCAATACCGGATATTTATCTGATTGCCAGTGGTGGTGTAAGTTCAATTCGAGATATTGAATTATTGCATGAGGCTTCAATCCCTGCTGTAATTACCGGAAAAGCAATTTATGAAGGAAAAATTACCTTGAAAGAATTGACCCGAATTATTATTAACAATTAATTGATTGAAAGTAAGTGGACAGAAAAAAATGTATTATATTTGTCGACTCAATGAAAAAATTTCAAAGAATTTTTCATTTGAACTTTGAAAAAAGTTGAAATGATTCAAGTAAAATTGAAAAATGTAAACCATTAATATAATGAAATTTATGCTGAAAGAAATTTTATCCATTCCAGGTAAACCTGGACTTTTTAAACTAATCTCTCAAGGTAAAAACATGTTGATTGTAGAATCATTGGTCGATGGAAAACGGATTCCTGCGTATACAAAAGATAAAGTTGTATCCCTTGGTGACATTGCCATTTTTACTGAAGAAACTGAAATCCCATTAGGACAGGTATTTGAAAATGTAAAATTAAAAGAAAATGGCTTACCTTGTACAATCGATACCAAAGCCGAAAACGATAAATTACGTAAATACATGTTGGAAGTTTTACCCGAATATGATCGCGATCGGGTTTATCCGAGTGATATTCGTAAATTAATATCCTGGTATAATATCCTTATCAAGAGTCAAATAACTGAATTTGTAGAAGTAGAAGCGGAACCCCAAGCATCAAAAGAGGAATAAAGCATAGTTTCTTTTAAGTCTGGTTTGAAATATTTTTCAGGAAATATATTATCAAAAACTAACTTAAGTAATGGTCTGAATATAATGTCGTATTTTAGACAGCATATGGTACATCCCGAGCATCGGGAGGCTCATATAGTTTACACATAGTACCACAAAGTTTTTTTTTGTTTACATATGGCACTTCCCGAGTTGCGGGAGAAACACCTAAGGTGTTTACATATAAAAGGTTGACTAGTTTTTCAAAAATGCCAATAGGTATTTTTACTATGTATTCTGATTTGTAGACACTTAAAAAAAATATTGCTGTATTTATTTTCTACCTAAATTAAATTAATATTATTGCTATGTGTCACTATGTGTAAACTATATGGCACTATGTGTCAATTGTTTTTGCGACTTAAAATGCCACTTTAATTATTCTCACTACTTAGTATCAATTTAAGAATCACGAGTTTATTATGAATGTAAAAACTATTTGTGAATTTATTGAAGAAGTGGCTCCCTTATCATTACAGGAAACTTATGATAATGCCGGACTTATTGTAGGTGAATCACTTATGGAAGTAACAAGTATTTTAATATGTATTGATATTACTGAGGATGTATTACAAGAAGCTATTAAAAAGAAATGTAATCTGATTATTTCACATCATCCACTTATTTTCAGTGGATTAAAAAAACTAATTGGTCAGAATGAAGTTGAACGCTGTGTTGCCTGCGCTATTAAAAATGATATTGCAATTTATGTAGCTCATACCAATTTAGACAATGTATTACAAGGAGTGAATGGAAAAATTGCAGAAAAAATTGGCATTATAAACCCCCGAATTCTACAACCGAAACAAAATTTTTTACTCAAATTAATAACTTACGTACCTATACTTCATTCTTATAGTGTTCGTGATGCTTTGTTTATTGCCGGAGCCGGTCAGATTGGGAACTACGATACTTGTAGCTTTAATTTAGAGGGTTTTGGAACATTTCGGGCTAACGATAAATCAAAACCTTATGTAGGTGATATTAATCAATTACATACTGAGCCAGAATTGAGGATTGAAGTAATTTTTCCTGAATTCTTAAAGTTAAAAGTGCTCGAAGCATTACTGAAAACACATCCATATGAAGAACCCGCTTATGATATTATACCACTCCAAAATACGTGGAACACAATAGGAGCAGGGCTTGTAGGCGAATTGAAGGAGGAAGAAATTGAACTTGAATTTTTGAATCGCCTAAAAATAATTTTCAACCAACCATGTTTACGATATACAAATTTATCAGGTAAAAAGATTAAACGAGTTGCTTTGTGTGGAGGTTCGGGTAGTTCTTTGGTGTCCGATGCAATTTTAGCAAAAGCAGATATTTATATATCAGGCGATTTTAAATATCACCAGTTTTTTGATGCCAAAAATCAGATTTTAATTGCAGATATTGGTCATTTTGAAAGTGAACAGTTCACAAAAGACATTTTTTTTGAGATTATTACAAAAAAAATGCCTACATTTGCAGTCCAAATTTCAGAAATTAAAACCAATCCCATAAATTATTTATAATCGATATGGCTACCGAACAAAAAGCAGAAAAAGAAATCACCGTAGAAGAAAAACTGAAGGCACTTTACGAACTTCAAAAAGCGGTTTCAAAAATAGATGAAATCAAAATCTTACGTGGTGAACTTCCATTAGAAGTTCAGGATTTAGAAGACGAAATAATCGGCTTAAATACACGAATGGATAATTTTAAAACTGAAATTACAGAAATTATTGCTATTATTGCTATTAAAAAAATTGAGATTGAAGAAGCTCGAATAAAAATTGCAAAATACAAAGAGCAACAAAATAACGTACGTAATAATCGTGAATACGACAATCTTTCAAAAGAAATTGAATTTCAAACACTTGAAATTGAATTATGTGAGAAACGAATTCGTGAATATACAGCATCTCAAGAGAGCAAATTAGCAGATCAAAAAATAGCTGCCGAACAATTGTCCGAAAGAAAACTGGACATGGATCAGAAGAAAGGTGAATTGAACGAAATTGTATCTGAAACCAAACACGAAGAAGAAAAATTACGTGAAAATGCCAAACAAATTGAATTACTAATTGAACCCAGATTGTTGACAGCATTTAAAAGAATTCGTAAAAATGCGCGAAATGGCTTAGCAGTTGTATATGTTCAACGTGATGCTTGCGGTGGTTGTTTCAACAAAATTCCGGCTCAACGACAATTAGATATTCGGTTACGTAAAAAAATTATTGTTTGTGAATACTGTGGTCGAATTTTGGTCGATCAGGAATTGGCAGGGGTAGCTCTAGTTGAAAACTAAGCTAACTTTAGGTTACTTTTTTTTTATTAAAGAGTTCGAATTAATTTTCGGACTCTTTTTTTTTTGTGCTCTAGAATCTCAGTTTAATAGTAATGTTAAGTCAGTAGGAAATAACTTATTCTCAAGAGCTAAAAATTACTTTAATCGACTGTTATTCTATATTTTAGCATCACTTTTTTAGGTTTGCAATTTCTGAAAAATAGAATTTAGGAAAATTTAAATAAATTTCAAGGTATAATTTACAACAAAATTACCAAAACATGAAGAAAGTATATCAAAATGAATATTTTCAGGTTTAGCGATTTATGACAAGGGGGAGAGTAAGAAATCAACTGAATTTTTATATAAGATATTTTTTGTGTTCAGATTCTCATACATTTCTCAACATACAAATGAAAGTACATTTGTAATTAAATTTATATTCACAGATAGAAATGTAAATATACACAAATGTAATAGTTAATAATTTTCAATAACATCACATATGTTATTGAAATATTTTATATGATTTAAAAATATCACATTTGGGAATATACAGATGTAAATCAATATATTTCAACAGAGTATTCAATTTAATATAATAATAGTCAGTTAGTTATAATTATTTTTTAATGATTTAATTTAATTCATTAGCTGTATTTAAGATAATAACTTCTATAACGCTTATTTTATGTAATTAATTATATTTTATAGTGCTGACTACAAGTATACTTAATAGTATATATCTAATAATTTAGTCTAATTGTACTAAATATTTATAATTGATTATAATCAACTAATAATAAATAGGTTAATACTAAAATAGCTTATAATCGTTTAATTAAATATATTCACAATAAATAATTCACCGTTGTTATATATTACAAATGTATATGATTTGTAAATGTAATTATATTCACATATCTTTGTATCGAAAATACAATTCAATATTTTACAAATATACAGGCTATTATGGAAGTAAAAGAAAAAATTGAAAGTATCATGAAGCTAGAAGGACTTAATTCTGCTCAATTTGCTGCAGAAATAGGTATACAGGGTTCCACTCTCTCCCACATTATCAATGGACGTAATAATCCTAGCCTTGATGTCCTTATTAAAATTCTAAATCGCTTCAGAACTATTAACTCAGACTGGCTTATTTTAGGGGTTGGATCAATGTATCGCTCAGAAAAGCAATCTCAGACGCCTACATTGTTTGATGAAATGAATGAAACTACCTATAAATCAGATATGTCTGATTTAAAAAAACAACATAAAACTGATTCAGTTTTATCTACCTTCCAGTCAAAAAGTATAGGTTCATCTACCGATTCAATTCTTCCAGCTCCTGATGAAAATCGTTCTTACTTGCCCAAAGTAGATTCTGCAATAAAATCAGTTAAGAAAATAATTATTTACTATACAGACAATACGTTTCAAGAATTTGAAACGAAATGATAATTTGTCAATACTGCTGATGCACTAAACTGTTAATAGGTTTAACTAAAACAACAAAGGTTCTTTGACTTCTTGATTTTCCTCGATTTGAATTTTCTCATTTACATTGAGTAACTGTATCAATGGGGTTTTGTCGAACAGAGAAGTACTCAAAACTTGCATTACTTCGTAGATTGATAGTGGACCTTTGGTTAAATGTTTAACGTATGCCACAATTAAATGAGAACAAATTGCCACCCAAAGATGTATCTTAACTGCATTTTCGGAATGACCCCAAAGTTTTTTGACAGTAAGATTTTGCTTTATCCATTTGAAGAAAATTTCAATTTGCAATCTGTTTTTATAAAGATAAGCTACTTCAATTGCTGAAACATCTAAATTGTTTGTCAGAAATGTGAGCAATTCATCATTCTTCTCATCGTAAAATTCTACGATACGAAGTTTCTGGGGATAAAGTTTTTTCGATTTGACAAGTGTAAGTTCAATTATCTTGTCACTTCTTAACCCTACTGATTGGTCAATGTTGAAATTTTCCTCAATTACTTGATAGCGCATGTTTTCTTTGGCTCTGGTAACCAAAAATGCACCTGCGTTATTGATGCGAAATTAGGCTTCGAGATCAACGTATGCCTTGTCCATCGAATAAATAACCCCAGCATAAAAGTTTATTACGTCAAGAGCATTACTATCATGATATTTTCCATCGGTAATGAAAATTAATTCAGGTATGCTGTCTCGTAAATCAATGAGATTATGCATTTTTACTGCTCCACGCGAATATTTGCCTTCCGCCCAAGTAAATAAATTGATACTTACAGATACTGTGGTTGAATCCAAAGCGAATATCTGATTATCAAGATCAAGTTTGGCAATTGGACAATCAGCGTACAAAGGACGGACAAGCTGTATCAGATAATTTCCGAAATCAGAATAAATCATCCAATTGCGACGTTCATTGCACGAGAAAGCACTTAAGAATCAACCTGTTTTTTGATACCCAAATGATAAAGTTGATGCTCGTGTGCTTGAATGCATGTACTTATAGAGTGCAATGAAGGTAATGATGCCAACTGACCGAATAGTAGTTGTACAAATTGATTCCAACAGTCAAGTTCTCGAAAGTGATAATTACCTTTATAATGCTTCACATACTTGTTGATCTCTTACTGGCTAACAACATCCAGTACTTGAGAAAAAATAAATTTGCCTGTATGCATGATAATTGTGTGGTTATTTTTGAAAATCCACAAAATTACCTTTTTTAAATTCAAATCGTAAAATCAAAGAACGCTTATATCTTATTATATATCAACATGATATTAATCATTTTAAAAATTTAGTGCATCAGTAGTATTTGTCAAAAATAATTCAAGTTTTTTTCATCAAAAAAATCAATTCTTTACAACACTATCAAATTACATTTTTATAAAATTACAATCCTTTATTCTTTATTGAAGAATTATCTTGTAATTTCAGGATTATTGTGTAATTTTGCAATTAATAGCAACAAGATTCTTACACTTATATCAGTTTTTTAAATTATTGATATACAATAATATATTATCGATGAAGAAATTCATGCTCGATTTGAATGTCAAGCAAAACGTTAGCTTGAGCAATCAATATGCACTTATAATTCTATCTTCTCCCAATAAACTCCCTGAAATGTTACCTGGTCAATTTGCAGAGGTGCGTGTTGATGGTTCCTCTACAGTATTTTTAAGACGTGCAATATCTATTCATTTTGTTGATTATCAGATAAATGAATTGTGTTTATTAATTCAAGTGGTAGGCGAGGGAACAAAAAGTTTGGCTGAATTAAAGTCAGGAGATAACTTAAATCTAATATTACCACTCGGAAATAGTTATAGTTTGCCGTCATCAAAAAATGCAAAATTGTTACTAATTGGTGGTGGATGTGGTGTGGCACCTTTACTTTATTTAGGTTCGTATCTTAAAAATAAAGGATTTGAAGTCAATTTTTTACTCGGAGCTCGATCAAAAACAGATTTATTACAACTTTGTGAATATGAACGATTCGGAAATGTATTTACAACAACCGAAGATGGTTCTTATGGTGAAGTTGGTTATGTAACCGATCATTCTGTATTAAAAGGCTCAAATTTTGATTTTATTTATACTTGTGGACCAACACCCATGATGAAGGCTGTGGCTTCGTATGCTGCCATAACAAAGACTAATTGTGAGGTTTCATTGGAAAATACAATGGCATGCGGAATTGGTGCTTGTTTATGTTGTGTAACGGAAACAACCGAAGGACATTTGTGTGTATGTACCGAAGGTCCTGTTTTTAATATTACAAAGTTAAAATGGTAAATTTAAAGGTAAATATAGGTAATTTACAATTGAAAAATCCAGTGATGACAGCATCTGGTACTTTTGGCTATGGAACCGAGTATTCCGACTTCATTGATATATCACGAATTGGCGGTATAATTGTGAAAGGGACAACTCTTCGTGAACGTCAGGGTAACCCTTATCCACGCATGGCGGAAACACCATCAGGGATGTTAAATGCTGTAGGACTGCAAAATAAAGGTATTGAATACTTTATCAATCATATATATCCAACTGTAAAAAGCATCGATACAAATATACTTGTGAATTTATCAGGTTCGACCCTTGAAGAGTATGTTATTGCTGCAGAAATGTTAAATCAGTTAGATAAAATTCCTGGAATTGAATTAAACATTTCTTGTCCAAATGTAAAGGAAGGTGGAATGGCTTTTGGAACTAGTTGTTTGTCAGCAGCTCAGATAGTTAGGGAAGTGCGAATGGTATACAAAAACCATTTAATGGTGAAGCTTTCGCCGAATGTAACCGATATTTCGGAAATTGCATTGGCTGTTGAAGCCGAAGGAGCCGACTCTGTATCACTTATTAATACTTTGTTTGGCATGGCCATAAATGCTGAAAAAAGAAAACCAATATTATCCACAATCACCGGTGGCCTTTCGGGTCCGGCCATAAAACCAATTGCACTTCGTATGGTATGGCAAGTTGCACAGTCAGTCAATATACCTGTAATTGGTTTAGGTGGAATCATGAATGCAGCTGATGCTATTGAATTTATGCTTGCAGGTGCTTCGGCCATTCAAATTGGAACAGCAAATTTTATTGACCCAACAGTAACAATTAAAATTATTGATGGCATTGAAGAATACATAAATCGTCATGGATTTAAGTCTGTTTCTGAGATTATTGGTGCCTTGGAGAAATAAATTTAGTTCCATATAAAATATTTAACACAAAATATTTCAAAGAACTTATTTCATTATGAAAGTTTCGGAAATTATAGAAGAACTACAATTTTTGTCTACGCCCGAACATTTTGCAAAAATGGCTCACTTTGGTATAAATAATTCCAAAGCTTTGGGAGTTAAAGTGCCTTCTTTGAGAAAATTAGCCAAAACAATAGGTGTAAATCATCAATTAGCACTCGAACTTTGGTCATCAGAGGTTCATGAAGCACGTTTATTGGCTTCCATGATTGCCAATCCCAAAGAAATGACCGAAAGCCAAATAGATGATTGGGTGTGTGATTTTGATTCGTGGGATATCTGTGATGTATGTTGTGATTTATTAGCAAAAACTCCTTTTGTATATAAAAAAATCGAAGAGTATTCAACCAGTGATGAAGAATTTGTTAAACGAACAGCGTTTGCATTGATTTGTGAATTAGCGTTTTATGATAAAAATGCAACGGATGAATTTTATGATCATTTTTTTGAAATAATTGAAAGGGAATCCTGGGATGACCGAAATTTCGTAAGAAAAGCAGTGAATTGGGCATTGCGGCAAATCGGTAAACGTAATAATACAATGAGATTAAAGGCGATTGAAACTGCTGAACACATATTGTATCAGGGTACAAAGTCGGCTCGGTGGATTGCAAATGATGCAATTAGAGAACTGAATAACGTAAAAGTAATCGCTAGAGTAAATAAATCTCGAAAGTGAGACTGTTTAAGCATTAAGAAAAAAAAGGGTGGTCCAGTATATAGATCACCCTCAATTCTTAATAATACAATTCTGTCAGCATGCATAAATACTTGCTATAAATGTATCTTTCTTGTTGTAAATTGATAAATTTACAAATACCAAGTACTTTTTGTATTGATCTTCGGATAATATATATTTGACATTACCCAAATTAAAATGTAGTACTTTTTCTACTTCAATTTCGTTTTCTACTTTCAATGCAGAATTAAGTTTCTCTTCTGTCATCAAAAAAACTAACTCTAATTGTTCAGCTTGAACATAGTCAGCATCCAAATAGCGAACCAAATCCTTAAATGTTGATTTGTTATTCATTCTGTAAAAAACATCGTATTCACTATGATTAACCGCAAATACACTGGTTGCCGAGGCAGCCATAACTAACAACACAACTAAAATCTTTTTCATAATCTTTAAAAATTAAATTTTTACAATCTTATTACCTATTAAAAAACAAAGAATTCCCATATGATTTTTACGGGGATTCTTTGTATTAGATTTGTCACTCAAAAATTATTTCTAAATGACGATGCAAAATTACATGTTATAAAACATATAAATGGCACTTTTAGTGTTAAATCTTATCAAAAGTAGTGATATTTAACTTTTAACAACATTTGTAAAAGTTTAATGTTGTTGTTATAAGCTTGTTAAGAATGTTGAGAAATTTGTTATTTTAGCAAAGAATAATCAGGAATTTCAGAAAAATACTCATATCTGGCATTTTCTGTGTTAACGCGGCAACAAAAATGCTCAATTCCATTGCTAATCATAAAGAAATCGACCTTTAATTTGGCATTATACACTGCAACTTGATCGAAAGTAGCCTGTGAAATTAACACGTTTGGTGCTTTGAGTTCGATAATTAGGATTGGCTCAACATTTACATTATAGAGAATGGCATCGCAACGTTTTTTCATTCCATTCATGTTAAGTTGTTTCTCAATTACCAGATATGCTGCAGGGTAGCTTTTTTCTTCAATCAAAAAACGTATGAAACGTTGTCGTACCCACTCTTCGGGAGTGAGTTTAACATATCTTTTTCGTTGTGAATCGAAAATTAAAAGCTTTTCATTTTGTTTTTTTATTCGAAAAGAATATTCAGGAAGGTTAAGTTGCAACATTTTTTTGTATTTTTGTTTCCACATTTTATAATACTCAAGCAATGATTTGGCGAAGATACAAAAGATTATTAAATATTGATGATAATGAAAACAAAAAAAGAAATTGTAGAGAATTGGCTTCCACGATATACAAAAAGACCTTTAGAGGATTTTACGGATTATGTATTACTCACTAATTTTAATAATTACGTTGAACTTTTTGCCGAATGGTATAACGTGCCTGTTGTTGGACGTGATGCTAATATGCCCAATGCTTCAGCAAATGGAATTACAATCATAAATTTTGGTATGGGTAGTCCCAATGCTGCCATTATAATGGATATTTTATCAGCGATTCAACCTCATGCAGTTTTATTTTTAGGCAAATGTGGTGGATTGAAAGATAAAAATAAAATTGGTGATTATGTTTTACCAAGTGCAGCTATTCGTGGCGAAGGAACTTCCAACGATTATTTTCCACCCGAAATTCCAGCTTTACCTGCATTTAGTTTGCAACGTGCCGTATCATCGAACATTCGTGACTTTGGTAAAGATTACTGGACTGGAACAGTTTATACTACAAACAGACGTGTATGGGAACATGATGAGAAATTCAAAGAATACTTACGTTCAACTCGCGCTTTAGCTATTGATATGGAAACTGCCACGTTATTTTCGGCAGGTTTTTATAATAGTATTCCCATAGGTGCATTATTACTGATTTCGGATATGCCTTTACACGATGAAGGAATTAAAACTTCCGAAAGTGATAAAAAAGTAACAGCCAGTTATGTGGAGGAGCATATTAAAATTGGAGTAAAATCATTATCTTCATTGATCAATAATAGCAAGACTATCAAACATTTAAGGTTTGAATAGAAATGGTTTTATTTGAAAGTTAATTACCAAACGAATTACTTTCAAACATCAATTGTTATTCTCAACAAAATTATGGCCAAAAAAGATTCAATTTCTTATGATCAACTTTTGTCTGATTTACGTAAGAAATCATACTATCCTATCTATTTCCTAATGGGGGAAGAGGCTTATTACATTAATCAAATTTCAGATTTTATTCAGAATAATGTGTTGGGCGATGCCGAAAAGGAATTTGACCAAACAATATTATATGGAAAAGATGTTGAAATTAGCACAGTGATTAATGCTGCAAAACGTTACCCAATGATGGGGTCAAATCAAGTAATAATTGTAAAAGAGGCACAATTAATAAAAAACTGGGACGATTTACTTTATTACTTCAAAAATCCATTAAAATCCACTATATTAGTATTTTGCTACAAATATGGCACACCCGATAAACGAAAAAAATGGTTTGTTGAATTGGAAAAAAATGCAACAATTTTCGAATCGATAAAATTGCGAGATTATGAAATAGAAAACTGGATTACAAAATTTGCCAAATCCAAAAATTTAACTATTGGAGATAAATCTGTAAAAATGCTATGTGAGTTTTTGGGTAATGATTTGAGCAAATTAGTAAATGAGTTTGAAAAATTAATACTTACAAAACCTGCTGAAGTTACTGTAATAACCCCTGAACTGATTGAAAAAAACATTGGAATAAGTAAAGATTTCAATGTTTTTGAACTTCAAGGTGCTTTAATAAATCGCGATGCACTGAAAGCAAATAGAATCATCCGTTATTTTGCCGAAAATAAAAAAGCAAACCCAATGGTATTGGTACTAGCCCAGCTTTTCAAATTTTTTAGTGATTTGATGATTTTTCACTACTTACCCGATAAAAGTCAGGGCGTAGCTGCATCTGAATTAAAAGTTAATCCCTATTTTATTAAAGATTATGAAAAAGCCTCCAAAGTTTATGGAGCAAGAAAAACCATGAATATCATTACTTTTATTCGCGAAACTGATGCTCGTTACAAAGGGATTGATAATCCAAGTACAGATGAAGGTGAATTGATGAAAGAGCTGATATATAAAATTTTGCATTAATAAATCAATTTTATAAATTTGATTAACCACTTTTATTAGCCTCTCTGTTTTAAATTAACAATATAACTTCAAAAAATAATACAATATTGATGTCACAAATTCCCCCCAAATTTCTATCATTAATAGCATCTACACTTCAACTAACTGAAAAACAAGTTCGTAATGCCATTGAATTATTCAATGAAGGCGCAACTATTCCTTTTGTAAGTCGTTACCGAAAGGAAATGACAGATGGTATGGACGAAGTTCAACTTGGTGATACAAAAGAACAGTACGACAAACTGAGTGAATTAGCAAAACGCAAATTAGCAGTTCTAAAATCAATTGAAGAGCAAGAGGAATTAACGGATGAATTGAAATCAAGAATTGACAACTGTTGGAACATCACCGAATTGGAAGATATTTACCTACCTTACAAGCCAAAGCGTCGCAACAGAGCCGAAATTGCACGTGAAAAAGGTTTAGAACCATTGGCAAAAATATTGATGTTACAACAATCGGATGATGTTGAACGACTGGCACTTCCATATATTAAAGGCGATGTAATTGATGTAGAAGATGCTTTGAAAGGAGCTCGTGATATTATTGCCGAATGGATAAACGAAAGTGAAGCGGCTAGGAATGCTATTCGTAGTATTTTTTCACGGGAAGCAGTTATTTTTTCAAAATTGATTAAAGGAAAAGACGAAGAAGCACAAAAATACCGTGATTATTTCGATATGAGTGAAAAATTAGTTCGTTGTACGTCACATCGATTGCTGGCTATGCGAAGAGCTGAAAATGAGGGTTTTTTAAGAGTCGTTATAACTCCTGATGATGAAAATTGTTTGGAAAGACTGGAAAGAATTTTTATAAAGGGTAAATTATCCTCATCCGAACAAGTGACGGAAGCTTTGGTTGATGCATATAAACGGTTGCTAAAGCCAAGTATTGAAACTGAATTTGCTTCAGAAAGCAAACAAAAAGCTGATATTGAGGCGATTCGAGTGTTTGCAGAGAATCTCCGACAGCTTTTATTGGCACCACCATTGGGACAAAAAAGGGTCTTAGGGATTGATCCGGGATTTCGCACAGGTTGTAAAGTCGTTTGTTTAGATTCTCAGGGTAACTTACTTCACAACGAAACTATTTATCCTCATGCTCCACAACACGAAACTCAACAGGCAATGCGTAAAGTTCAGAAAATGGTGGAAGCATATAATATTCAAGCTATTGCCATTGGAAATGGCACTGCATGTCGCGAAACTGAGCAATTTATTCAAAATACCCGTTTTGACAGGGAAGTAAAAGTATTTGTAGTGAGTGAAAATGGTGCTTCTATCTATTCAGCATCGAAAATTGCACGTGAAGAATTTCCGGATTACGATGTTACAGTACGAGGTTCTGTTTCTATTGGTCGTCGATTGATGGATCCATTGGCTGAATTGGTGAAAATTGACCCAAAATCAATAGGAGTTGGTCAATATCAGCACGATGTAGATCAAGTACTTTTAAAAAAAGCATTGGATCAGACGGTTGAAAATGCTGTAAATCGGGTAGGAGTGAACCTAAATACCGCCGGTAAGCATTTATTAACATATATTTCGGGACTTGGTCCGCAATTGGCACAAAATATTGTTGATTTCCGTACAGAAAACGGAGCTTATAAGAATCGAAAGCAATTGATGAAAGTCGCAAAAATGGGATCAAAAACATTTGAACAATGTGCCGGTTTTTTACGTATTCCCGAAAGTGAAAACCCCCTGGATAATTCAGCTGTTCACCCGGAAAGTTATGGTATTGTGGAAGTTATGGCAAAGGATTTAAAAACCAATGTCACTGAATTGATTCAAAATAAAGAGCTTAAAAAAAGCATTGATTTACAAAAATACATCACTTCGAAGGTTGGGTTACCAACTTTGAATGATATATTGCAGGAATTAGACAAACCTGGTCGTGATCCCAGAAGTGGTATTCAGATATTTGAGTTTGATGCGACTGTAAAAACCATTGCCGATTTACGAAATGGTATGGAATTACCCGGCATTGTAACCAATATTACTAATTTTGGTGCATTTGTAGATGTTGGTATTAAAGAAAATGGGTTGATACATATTTCAAATATGGCTGAACGTTACATAAGCAATCCAGCCGAAATAGTTTCGGTGCATCAACATGTGAAAGTACTTGTTATTGAGGTAGATGCTGTACGGAAACGGATACAATTGAAATTGTTGTAGACTACCTAAAATTGTAATTTTTTACATTCAATCAACACTTTTTGTTCATTTGACAATGTACAAGCAAAAATAAATGTATCTCCACCATCCCTAATCTTTACTTTTTTACGTAATTCATCAACAGTTAATGGATAGTTTCGTGTCGAGATATTAGCTTTTGGTATAAGTTTTACCAATTCCTTTAACTCGTATTTTGAATTTCCCCATATTTTATTTACTTCAAATATTCTTCCCGGAAAATCAGTTTTTAATTCATTAGAAGTATATAAATGTGTGTTAATATGAAGTTTAAGTAGTTTATAATAATTTCCAACCATTTTAAAAGCTCCACTTTTCATTACCGCTGCATTTGGTTCGTAAAGATATTTTCCAGGTTCTGAAGTAAATGTAGAATTTGATTCGGTCTCATCATTCATTATAAAATCAAAGCATTGATTTTGATTGTTTTTTCCAAAGTTTATAGTACGAACTTGTATATTTTTTGTCAAATCATGATTCAAAATTAATAATATTTCTTTGCATTCATTTTCTATTGCCAAAATATGAATTTCGGAAATTGAATGTAATTGGTGAATAGCTGCCGAAACATCCATCATAGGCGAAAGTTTAATCATAACATTATCCGCCTTTTTCATTATTTGTTCTAATAGAGCCACTACATTTGGCTCGCAATCAGAAATTAATACTAACTTTTTTCCTGCTAAATTTCGTCTGGCAGGATCAATATAAATCCAGTCGACAGCATGCATTTCGGTAAGGAATTTTTCAGTTTCGGAGTTTACAATTTGAATATGATTTGCTCCTAAAGCTAAAAAATTAAGCTCAGCTAACTTACAAAGTTCAGCTTGTTGTTCGATATATATAACATGCTTGAAATGAGATGATAAGAAATAACAATCAACACCGAATCCGCCAGTTAGGTCTACGAGTGAATTACCTTCGCAGCGTGATGATTTATAAATTGCAGTAGTTTCTGATGACGATTGTTCGAGTGAAAGTTGTGCTGGATAATGAATGTTTTGGTTGTTATAGAAGCTTGGAATTTTGTTGCGAATCTTTTGTTTTCCACTGATTTGACGTATAGCCAAAGGGAAATCAACCAGTGTAAAACGGTTTGATTGAAGGGTTAGTTGATGTAAATCTTTATCAATATTTTCGGAAATAAATTGTTTCGTTTCTACATTCATATTCATAAATTTGTGCTGCAAAATTACACTTAATTCTCCATATTGTTGATAAAAATAGTTCAGTAAAATTTTTGATTATATATTTTTTTGTTTACCTTTGTACCCGATTTTGGTATCGAAACCTTTTTCTATGGTTTTGATAAGAGGGAATCCGGTCAAATTCCGGAACAGTACCCGCTGCTGTAAGCTCCATTTCAACGTATTGAACAACACTTTTGCCACTGGTTAAAACAGTTGACAGTTGACAGTTGATAGTTGATAGTTTGAAAAAACTAATGACTAATTAACGAATAACTATTCAACCCAATCGGGAAGGCGTTCAATTACGGGAGTAAGTCAGAAGACCTGCCATTTTCAAATTTTTTATTTTTTGCTTTCGGGAATAATAGCAAAAAGGGTTTGGACACATCCGTGCGTACATATTCTTCGTTATTTTTTATTAATGTTATTTGATTATTCCCAAAGCATCATTGCATCTATTCCTTTGAATAAAATTCAATGTCAAATTATTAATTATCAATAACATAAAAAAAACAAAAATGAAAAAAAATTACTTATTTGCGTCGTTAATTGTCTGTGTTTTTGTATTTGTTCAGCCTTCAAAAGCTCAATTAGTTGCTGATTTTGAAGATTTAGCTTTAAGTCCTGAAAGTTTTTGGAATGGAAGTAATGGAAGTGGAAGCTTTACTTCTGGTCCAATAAAATTAATTAACAAATATACAGCTAGTTGGGCATCCTGGAGTGGGTTCAGTTATTCGAATATAACAGATAATAAGACAGTAGGATATGTTAATCAGTATAGTGCTATTACTGGAAATGGTGCGTTGAATTCAAAAAATTATGTTGTTGGTTATGGTTCTGATACAATTTTCCTAAATAATCCAGCAAATATGGATGGACTTTATGTAACAAATTCGACTTATTCTTATCTTGATATGTTAAATGGTAGTGGATTTTCTAAAAAATTTAGCTCAAATGATTGGTTTAAATTGATTATTAAAGGCTTTAACAAAAATCACACGCAAGTTGGTATAATCGATTTTTTTTTAGCAGATTTAAGATTCTCTGATCCAACTAAAAATTATATTTTAAAAGACTGGCAGTGGGTTGATTTGAGTTCATTTATAAATGTGTCATATATTACATTTGAACGCGCATCTAGTGATAATGGGGCTTGGGGAATGAACACACCTGACTACTTTTGTTTAGATAATGTAAAAATTAAAGGTTTTACATACATTTTGACACCTAAAATAAACAGTATAAATTCCAATATTGAATTTGATGTGTATCCAAATCCATCGTTTGGTGGTTTGACTATTTCAGGTAAAAATAATATAAATAAAATTGATATATTGGATTTATCAGGTAGAGTTGTATATACAGAATCTGTAAATGAAACAAAAATTGTCAAATTGGATTTACCAAACAAATTATATGGAGTTTATATAATTAAAGTATGTTCAAATAACATGATGGCATTCCATAAAATACTTTTTCAATAAATATTAATAACACTGATTATTTCTGTGGAAAAGAAATTGATAGAATTAACTTGGTTCCCCTTTAGGAGCTATGGGTTAATATTCGGTATGAATCATTGCTTTTATCTGCCATAATATTTGCAATTCATGCTTAAAACCGAGTCAATATTGACTCGGTTTTTTTTTATTATTAGATATTATTTAAGAATAGTTTTCTGAAAATGAGTGCTGTAGGGTGTTTAAAAAAAATATATCTTTGAAAAGTTTTGACAGTTGACCAAAAAATACTACTTTTGTCGCCGGGTAAGTCCTACACGACCAGCTCCCGTTGAATTCCCCCAGGGCTTGATCGCAGCAAGGGTAAATGGTTGTAGCGGTGCGATGTAGGTTGCTTACCCACTTGCCTCTTTAGCTCAGTTGGCCAGAGCACGTGATTTGTAATCTCGGGGTCGTTGGTTCGAATCCGACAAGAGGCTCACAAGAAATGCCGTTTCCAGTATTTGGAAGCGGCTTTTTTGGTTTATAACTATAAAAAAAGACCGTCCAATAATGAACGGTCAATTTTCTTTATTTATTAGCAGACAATAAAAATTAGAATTGTCTTTCAGCCATACGTTTATAACCTTCGTAACGCCATTTTGCATTTGCCTGAGCAGCAGTGAATAATTCAGTTGCTTCTGCAGGGAATTGTTTCAATAAAGATGTATAGCGAACTTCACCTTTTAAGAAATCCTGGAATTTATCCCATTGTGGTTCTTTCGAATCTAATATCATTGGATTCTTACCTTCGGCTTCTAAGTCGGGATTGAAACGATACAATTGCCAATATCCACATTCTACCGCACGGGCTTGTTCGTCCTGGGCTTTTCCCATTCCGGCAAGTAAACCATGGCTAATACAAGGCGAATAAGCTATTATTACAGATGGACCATTAAATGCTTCTGCTTCGCGAATAGCTTTGAGAGTTTGTGCTTGATTAGCTCCCATTGCAATTTGAGCAACGTAAACATAGCCATACGTAGCAGCAATCATACCTAAATCTTTTTTGCGAACGCGTTTACCTGAGGCTGCAAATTTTGCAACAGCTCCAACAGGAGTTGATTTTGAAGCCTGACCACCTGTGTTAGAGTAGATTTCGGTATCCAAAACAAGTATATTTACATCTTTTCCGGAGGCAATTACGTGATCCAAGCCACCAAAGCCAATATCATAAGCCCAACCATCACCACCAATAATCCATTGCGATTTTTTGATAAGATATTGACTCAATTCAGCAATTTCGTTACAATATTTGCAATCGCAGGATTTTACCAATGGAGTAATTTTAGCTTCCAATTCTATTGTTTTAGCTGCATCATCACGATTTTCAATCCATTCTACAAACAATGCTTTCAATTCGTCCGAACAACAGTCGCTGGTTTGCGCTTCGGTCATAATACGAACCAAACGTTCTTTCATATTGTCGTTTGCAAACACCATTCCTAAACCAAATTCAGCATTATCTTCGAATAATGAATTAGCCCAAGCCGGTCCATGACCTTCATCGTTGGTGGTGTAAGGAGTTGAAGGAGCAGAGTTAGAATAAATTGAACTACAACCTGTAGCATTTGCTACCATTTGACGATCTCCAAAAAGTTGAGTAACCAGTTTTACATAAGGAGTTTCGCCACAACCGGCACAAGCACCGGAGAACTCAAATAATGGCGTTGCCAATTGAGAATTTTTCACGTTAGCTTTCACATCCACCAAATGTTGTTTTGATTTAACATTATCAATACAATAATCCCAATTAACTTGATTTGGATATTGTGATTCGATATAAACTAATTCCAAGGCTTTTTCACCTTTATTACCAGGACAAACATCCACGCAGTTGTTACATCCCATACAGTCAAGTACATCCACCTGAATACGGAAAGTCATACCGGCAAATGATTTTCCGTTGGCTTTAAGCATATCGGTAAATGGAGCTTTTGCTTGTTCATTTTCATCTAAAACGAATGGACGAATAGCAGCGTGAGGACAAACATAAGCACATTGGTTACATTGAATACAGTTTGAAGAATTCCAAACCGGTACAGATGAAGCCACGCCACGTTTTTCGAATTTTGAAGTTCCCTGATCCCAGGTTCCGTCTTCACGACCGCTGAAAGCAGAAACAGGAAGATCGTCACCGGCTTGTGCGTTGATTGTATTCACAACATTTTTAATAAATGCAGGAATTATTTCATTACTTACTTCAGTTCCATCAACCAAAGAAGCCCATTCGGCAGGAATTTCCACTTTTGTATATTCACCACCACGATCGACAGCAGCGTAATTCTTATTAACTATGCTTTCACCTTTGTTGCCATAGGATTTGTTGATAGCATATTTCATTTTTTCAACAGCCAATTCGTAAGGAATTACATTGGCTATTTTAAAGAATGCTGATTGTAGTATGGTATTGGTTCGATTTCCAAGTCCAATTTGCTCTGCAATATTCGTAGCATCAATAATATACAGATTAATATTATTAACAGCTAAATATTTTTTTACATTAACAGGAAGATTCTTTTTCACTTCTTCAGAGTTCCAAATGGTATTCAATAGAAAAGTACCATTTTTCTTCAAACCTTTGGTTACATCGTACAATTTTAAGTAAGCCTGAACGTGACAAGCCACAAAATCGGGAGTTGTTACCAAATATGTAGAACGAATTGGAGTTTCACCAAACCGTAAATGTGAGCAAGTGAAACCACCCGATTTTTTTGAATCATAAGCAAAATAAGCCTGACAATATTTATTTGTGTTATCGCCAATAATTTTAATAGAGTTTTTATTAGCACCTACAGTACCATCGGCACCTAAACCATAGAATTTTGCTTCGATAGTTCCGGCACCACCCAACGAAATTTCAGGTTTCAATGGAAGTGATGTGAAAGTAACATCATCAACAATACCTACTGTAAAGTGATTGCGAGGTTCAGGTAATGCTAGATTTTCGTAAACAGCGATAACCTGAGCAGGAGTAAAGTCTTTCGATGACAAACCATAACGTCCACCCACAACAATAGGTTGTTCTGGAGTACCATAAAGCACATCTTTTACATCCAAATACAATGGTTCACCACCGGCACCCGGTTCTTTTGTACGATCAAGCACACAAATACGTTTTGCCGATTTTGGAAGAACAGATAAAAAATGTTTTGCAGAGAAAGGACGATATAAGTGAACAGATATCAAACCAACTTTTCCACCTTTTGCATTTAAGTGGTCAATACCTTCGCGGATTGCTTCGGTAGAAGAACCCATGGCAATTACCACACGATCAGCATCAGGTGCACCGTAATAATTGAACAAACCATATTTACGTCCGGTAATAACAGCCAGTTTATCTAAATAATCTTCCACCACATCAGGAATTGCATCATAAAATGGATTGCAAGCTTCGCGAGCCTGAAAATAAATATCCGGGTTTTGAGCAGTACCACGTGCTACAGGATGTTCAGGACTCAATGCGCGTTGACGGAAACCTTTCAGGGCTTCCTGGTCAAGTAATGGCAATAAATCTTCCTGATCGAGTTGTTCAATTTTTTGAATTTCGTGTGAAGTTCTGAAACCATCAAAGAAGTGTACAAAAGGAACACGTGTTTTTATTGATGCCAAGTGAGCAATAGCAGCCATGTCCATAACTTCCTGAACTGAACCTGTTGCAAACATTGCACAACCTACTTGTCGAACTGCCATAACATCCTGGTGATCTCCGAATATAGAAAGTGCGTGTGAAGCCAAAGCACGTGCCGAAACATGATAAACACCGGGAAGTAATTCGCCGGCTACTTTATACATATTTGGTACCATAAGTAACAAACCCTGAGAAGCAGTGAAAGTAGTAGTCAATGCTCCGGCTTGAAGTGAACCATGCATAGCAGCAGCTGCACCCGCTTCCGATTGCATTTCCTGCACCTGTACTTTTTCGCCGAAAATGTTTTTACGACCTGCGGCAGACCATTCATCTACATATTCTGCCATTGTAGACGAAGGTGTGATAGGATAAATCGCAGCTACTTCGCTGAACATATACGCAATATGTGCTGCAGCCTGATTACCATCACAGGTTAAAAATTTTTTAGATTTTGCCATTTTGTTAGTAATTTAAGCCCCCCAACCCCCAAAAGGGGATTTAAGAGCCAGTTTTGTTTATTTTTTATATTTATTTTAATCATTATTTTCCCCAAAGGAATTTTTCATTTTTTTTAAAATAAAAAATACCTCTTCAAAGTCCCCTTTCAAGGAATTTAGGGGGCTTTAGTATAAAAACCCGAATAACCACAAAGGTATAATATTTTTATTTCCAATTTCAATATCGTCGACAGCATACATTGCTTTTGAATAATGTTTACCATTTTCGGGTTTATTTTCACATCTGAAATGATAATGTTGATCGATGCAAAAATCCAATTGATATTTACACATATTTACTTTGTGTAATGCATGTAAAGCATTGTAAAAAAATGTTTTACGCTCAGCATCTTTATTGATATTTTCTAAATTCACTGCATACATCAAATTTGTATTGTGCACATAAACCTGATTTGGTTTTTTGGGATATTCGTCGCCTTCGGTATATAATGTATTCAGCAATCGGGCATCTTTCAGGTATTTAATGTAATTCATGATTGTTGCACGCGATGTTTCAATTTCTTTGCTTAACTGGCTTACATTTGGGGCACCGGGACTACTACACATTAATAAATAAAGCAGTTTTCGTATTTTAGATAAATATTTAAGCTCAATTTGTTTAATCAATAAGATATCTACTTCCAACATCATATTCATGGTTTTCAGCAAATTTTCAGAAAAATTACGTTCCTCTAAAAAGAATGGATAATATCCGTGATGTAAGTAAGGTTGAAAATAATCAAGTGGATGAACTTGTTGACAAATGTTTTGAGCAATTTGAACATGATTTTTAATAATTTCGTCCAAACTATATGATGGCAGAGTTATTCCGGCTTGTAAATTTAAAAACTCCCGAAAAGAAAATCCCCGTAAATTATAAGAGATTACAATGTCCTGAATATCATTATTATCTTCAATTAATCGCATTACCGAAGATCCTGAGAAAACAATATGTAATTCAGGGAAACGATCGTAACACTCCCTCAATTCTTTCGACCAGTTTTCATATTTGAATGTTTGGTCAAGTAGTAAAGTTTTACCACCCTGAGCATAAAATTCTGCTGCAAATTCAACAAGCGTATGTTTAGTAAAATAAAATGAGTTGAAATTGATATATAAACATCTTCGGTCAGAACCAAAATGGTCTTTGGCATATTGAAGCAAAAATGTAGTTTTCCCCACACCACGACTGCCTTTAATCCCTATCAGGCGGTGCGACCAATCTATTTCGTCCATCAACAATCGCTTTACCGGCGATTGTACATGTTCGACTAAATAGGTATGAGTTTTATAAAACGCCTCCATTCAAATTATTTTGCTGCAAAATTACCTAAATATTTCCATTTTGCAATGCAGAGATGGCAATTTTAGGATATTTTACACTGAAACAGACATAAAACAAATAGATTGGGCAAACTAAGGTTGGAATAAGTGAATTTGCCGGAAAATATCTGAATCAGAATTCACTGAATTTATGAATTTTCAGAATAAGAAAAAGTAATGGAAAAGGAAAAACTTACTTACGATATTATTGGCTGTGCAATGAAAGTGCATAACACTCTTGGTAATGGTTTTACTCATATTAGTGTTTATTTTTAAAATGTATTCGTGAATCTTCCCCCAGCTGGCGCAGATTTGCAATCTGTGCCAATACAAAGCAATGATAAATGTCTGTGATATTGCATGTTGAACAAGGCACGGATTACAAATCCGCGCCAGCAGGGGTCCGCTTGAAAGGTGGTTTGTTATGTTGCAAGTTTAACAAAGTATGGATTTTAAATACAAAAACTACAAGCAAAGGCATAATTCGGTGAGTCTTTGTTGTCTATCAATCTGATGCCTATTGCAATATGTTTATCCCGATAGTAATCGTTATTAAACCGCGATATCGTAACAATTCGATATAATTTACTAAATTTGCAGGTAAATGTCTGAATCAGAATTCACATAATTTATGAATTTTCAGAATAAGAGAACGTAATGGAAAAGGACAAACTTACTTACGATATTATTGGCTGTGCAATGAAAGTGCATAACACTCTTGGTAATGGTTTTCAAGAAGTAATTTATCAACGGTGTTTGGCAATAGAGTTAGAGCAAGCAGGAATTAGCTATGTACGAGAAATAGAACAACCCATTTATTATAATGGAATACATGTAGGGACTCGTAGAGCTGACTTTGTGGTTGAGAACAAAGTAATTGTCGAACTAAAAGCATTAATTAATTTAGAAGATGTACATTTGGCTCAAGCTAAAAATTATTTAGTCGCATACAAATTCAGTAAAGGTTTATTGATTAACTTTGGAAGTAGAAGTTTGCAGTATAAACTGATATTCAACGAACATTCTGTAAATTCTTAAATTCTGTAAATTCTGATTCAGACAATGGATTTTCAGAATAAGAATATATTTCAACTTTCTCTTTTCCCTTTCATCAACAAATTCACAGCATCTTGTATCGAACCGGCTTTTGTTATGGATCCGGCATTCACAAAGTATATTTCGTCTGCATTTTCGATGGTGTTAAGGCGGTGCGCAATGATGATTTGAATGGTGCTTTTTGGTAATTTTTTCAAAATCTCATCCAGCAATTGTTCAGTAACCGTATCGATATTTGCCGAAGCTTCGTCAAGGATAAGCAAATTGGGACGACGAATTACAGCTCGCATAAATGCTATAAGTTGTTTTTGACCAAGACTAATACCATCACCGGATAATTTGATTTCCGCCGTAAGTCCGCCATCGAAACGTTCGATTAAACCGTCAAGTCCGACTTCTTTAAGTTCAGCTATTAATTCATCGTTAGTTAAATGATTAAAGCATTCGTTTCCATATAAAATATTATCGCGAATTGTACCTGTAAAAAGAAATGGCTCTTGTAAAATAAATCCAATTTTAGCGGTTCGATTACTGGCACTTAACGACCGAATATCAACACCATTTAAAAATATTTTGCCTTGTGTTGGGTCGTATAAACGTGCCATAAGCGATGCAGTAGTGGTTTTTCCTCCACCGGTTGGACCAACAAATGCATAGGTTTTATCACGTTCTAAACTGAAACTAACATCTTTCAGAATTAAACTTCCGGGAATATAAGAAAAAGAGACATTGCGGAATTCCAACATGCATCTTGTATCTTCAGGTTCAGTTGTTTCAATAATTTTCAAATTATTTTCCATCACCAGAATCTGCGAAATACGATCCCAACCTGCCAGAGCTACTTGAAAATTAGCCCACAAAGCAGCTATTTGTCGGAGTGGATTATAAAATTGATTAATATATGCCAAGAAGCTGATTAATAATCCCACCGAAAATTGTCCAACAGCAATGAGGTAAATACCAAATGCCAATACGACCAATTGCCCAATATTTGCCAGTAATCCATATACCGGAGTGAAAACGTTGCTTGCTATTCCTGCATTAACGGCACTTTGATAATTTTCGGTATTAACCTCTTCGAAACGTTTTCGGAAATAATCGCGACGGTTAAATGCAACAATTACCTTAAAATTATTCAAACTTTCCTGAATTTCGGCACTCATGCTTCCGGTACTTTTTAGATTGATTGCATTACGGTTTTTTACCCAGGGCGAAACCATTTGTGTAAAAAATAATAAAAGTAAAGCAGGAACAAGTGCAGCAAAACCAAGTTTTATGTTAATTGAAATAAGAAAAATGCCCGCGCCGGTCATGGTAAAAATGCTGCTCATGAACTGTACCAATGATTGCGAAAAAAACTGATTGATTTTGTCAGTATCATTATTAACACGTGAAATCAAATCACCAGCTTTATTTTGATTGAAGAAGTCGATAGGTAATTCCTGCAATTTATTAAAGACAGTATTACGAAGATTAAACAACATTCGCTGACCAACTCGCCCCATCAATTGTGTTTGTGTATAACCGCTCACCAAAGCCAAACAGAATACACCAAACAAAATAATACTGTATTTTATAACGCCATCATATTGTTTTGTTTGAACAAAAGTATCTACTGCGTGTCCTATCAGATAAGGTCCAACAAGATTTAAACCTGAGTTGATGAAAATAAAAATCATGGCGAAATAGAGGTTTTTACGCTCGTTGCCCATCAGTGTCATCATCCGTTTCAGTGTAGTTGAAGTACTGACTTTTTCGTCGGATGGTGATCCTTTTTTTATATTGAGATTATAACTCATAATGATTTGTACTACGTTGAGAATTAAATATTTGTACGTACTCCGGACTTGTTTTCATCAGCAATTTATGCGTTCCACTGGCAAGTATTTCACCTTCTTCGAGTAAAATAATCTGTTCGTAATTTTGTACAGATTCAATTTTTTGAGTAACAGATAATAACGTGATTCCGGGATAATTTTTAGCTACATTTTTTAAAATTTTTTCTTCTGTTTGACCATCAACACGTGCTGTAAAATCATCAAGTAGTAGAATTGTAGGATTCAATGCCAATGCACGAGCCAACATAATTCGTTGTTTTTGTCCGCCCGAAAGACTTGTACCACGTTCACTTACTATAGTTTCTAATCCCTGAGGCAATAAATGTACAAAATCATTCAATTCTGCAGTTTCAATGGCTTTAACCATCAGGTCATCAGTCACTTTTTCATTAAAAGCAATGTTTTCACGAAGACTCATATTGAAAATTACGCTATCCTGAAAAACAAATCCTATTTGATGTTGAAAATTTTCTTTGTTGTATTTGTCGATATTAACACCATCAAATAAAATAGTACCTTCAGTAGGCTGAATCAAACTGGTAAGTAAATAGAGCAATTGAGTTTTTCCGGCAGCTGTTGGTCCAATTACCGCTGTTTTACTTCCCGATTGTATGGTAAATGAAACTTTTTTTAATGCTGGTTTATCTCCATATTGAACTGTAATGTTCTGCATTTCAATGTTTCCCAATAATGGTGTTTGCACTGTCCCCGTATCTTGGGTTTCTTCAGCATCCAACACGGCACAAATACGTGTGTAAGAAACAGAAGCCTGTGCCACAAAATTGCTAATAAATCCAATTACCATAATTGGAAAGATAAGGATGACCAAATACGAACTGAAAGCTGCAAAATCGCCTAAACTCATTGCATCCGTTATCACATAATGTCCACCCAAAGCCAGAATGTTTAATGACGCCATATTACCTACAAACACAACAATTGGTATCAATGTGGCAAATAGCCGTAGGATGGACATTCCCAGGTTTCTAGCTTCGGTATTGGCATCCAGAAACTTATTGTATTCAAGCGTTTGTGAGTTCAGTACCCGAACCAATGCAGCACCCATTACACTTTCATTAATAACCTTGTTTAACCAGTCGATCACTTCACGACTTTTCTTAAAAAGTACACTTACTTTTTTGAAAATAATCATAAACGCACCAATAATAATCGGGATAATAGTTAATACTGACAATGCCAATTCCCAATTGATTGAAATAAGCAATATACTTGCACCAATAATAATGAAAATTGACGATGCCAACGATACTATTGCCATCGAAACGAATAATTTTACAGAATCAATATCGGAAGTAAGGTTGGTAAGTAATTTCGATGGGTTGGCTTGCTGTATAAATGCATAACTCTGTCGGGAAATTTTATTGGTAAGCTTCGTCCTTAAATCGCGCGCAACCCGCTCTGATGCATATACTTGTAATATTCCCTGAAAAAAAGTAAAAACGAAAATTATCAAAGCTGCGATTAGAAATTCAATAATTAAACGTTGGTAAGAAAAACTACCTTTCGAGAAATCATCAATACCACGAGAAATGAGTTTCGGAATAACCAGATTCACAGCATTGCTTAATAAACCGAATGCAATAAGTGCGAAAATCATTAACTTATAAGATTTTACTGCTGCAAATATATTTGGTTTTGGAGGTTTATTGTTTGGTTTCTGGTTGGATTTTTGTTTTGTCATTCTATCATAATTTATTTATCAATTAACTATCGTCAATTGTATTACTCCCTTTGTTTTATCAGTCACACGAAACCGATTGTCCAATCGTTGACCAACAATCCAAACAATATCATCGCCAGAAACAAGTAACCAACTCTCTTCTTTTTCCATCATTGTGAGTTTGTTGTCGATAAAGAAGTCACTGATTTTTCTGTGATTATTCATACCAAAAGGGAAAAAAGTGTCACCTTCATGCCAATGGCGCAATTGTAATGGATACCTTAATTTTGATGCATCAATATGAACACAGTTTGTATCTTTTGAAACTTGAAAATCTGAATTAATGCTAATCTTGTTTAATTTCAACTTGATAGGTTCAGTAATTTCTTTATCAATTTCCAAAATATTATATATTTTTACCACTTGAGGCTTATTTTTTGTAATAATCAGGTATCTTCTGTCTTTAAGCAGGCGATAGGTATCCGAATAAAACTGTTTCCCTGACTCTCCATCCAGTTGTGCTGTAATTTGCTGAATTGTAGAAATTCCAAAACCGTAACCATGAAGAAGTTCGTACATTATAGTTGGCAAATGAATCTGTTGTTTTAATATTTCAATATCGAGTTTTATTGTATCACCTTGGTTATGAACAATTTTCTTTTCGATATTTTCAATGGCTTGTTGATAAATGGCAAAATTACCTTCAAAACGATCTAATGATTCGTATAATGTGTTCCTGACTGAAGGGTTTATTTCTTCCAATAAAGGTAAAACTACATTTCTAAATTTGTTACGTTGGTAATCAATTGATGCGTTTGTGGTGTCAGTAATATGCTCTAAATTTTTCTCAATAACATAATTTAAAATCTCGTTACGGGTGCAGCAGAGTAGGGGGCGAACTACTTTTTCATTTCTTGCTGATATTCCGGTTAAACCACGTAAACCGGTTCCGCGAACTAAATTCATTAGCAAAGTTTCGATACTATCGTCGGCATGATGAGCCACAGCAATTGCCTGAGCATTGTGTTTTTCGAGCAATTCGTAAAACCAGTTATAACGCAAATTGCGGGCAGCCATTTCTATTGAAATATGATGGGTTATTGCGTAATTACTTGTCTCAAAATCAATATGATAATAAGGGATATGCAGATGTTCTGCCATTTCGCGAACAAATATCTCATCTTGGTCAGATTCTTCCATTCTCAAATGAAAATTACAATGTGCAATCACACATTCATATCCGAGCGATATTAACAAATTCAATAATACAACAGAATCCGCACCTCCACTTACACCAACAATCACCTTTCCGGATTGTTTTAATAATTCGTGCTTTTGAATGTAATTCTGAACTTTTTGTTGCATTTCCATGTTGATTTTGGCGTATCTTTGTACCTTAAATTTTAAAGTGCAAAGGTATTTAATTTTTTGATATAACTTTTCCCATTTTCTTAACTTTGGAAAAGTTAGCGAACCAATTAGCAGGAAATATTATGAAACGAGCATGAATACAGAGATTCACCAAAAGCATTGATAATCTGACATGCGAGTTCCATTCGACCATTAAAAAAACAATTATAATCGTATGAAATCATTCTTATCATTAGCTCAATCCCGACAAAGCGATCGGGCATTTACAGAGAAACCCATTGAGCAAGATAAAATTGACCGAATTCTTGAAGCTGCTCGTTTAGCTCTATCGGCTTGTAACGCTCAACCGTGGAAAATTGTTGTGGTAACTGACAATGAAAAACGAATGCAAATTGCCGATGCTACTGCCAACAAAGTATTGTCAATGAATCATTTTACAAAACAAGCACAGGTACAATTAATTGTAATAGAAGAAAATGCCAATTTCACTTCAACAGTTGGGGGTTGGGCAACCAATAAACATTATCCGCTTATAGATATTGGAATAGTGGCTTCATATATTTGTCTGGCTGCTGCCGACGAAGGTTTAGGTTCGTGCATAACCGGTTGGTGTGATGAGAAAAAAGTACGTATCGCACTCGATATTCCAAAAAATAAGAGAGTTATGTTAGTTATATTATTAGGTTATTCAAATCAGCCACTAAGAATTAAAAAACGTAAATCGTTGGATAAAATTGTGACCTGGGAAAAATACTAATGGTCTACCAACTACTCAAATGGAACTAAATTAGCCCATTCTATTTAAACTTTGTATATGAAAGATAATGAGAATATTGAAAAATTAAGCAACTTCAATTCTCCGTCAGGAGTTAGGGATTCTTACACGCAAACATTACAATATCTATACGATCGACTTCCTGTATTTCAACATATTGGTGGTGAAGCTTATAAACCCGGATTAGAAAATTCAATTCGATTAATGAGTTCATTATACAATCCTCAAAACAAATACCCAACAATTCATATAGCAGGAACAAATGGGAAAGGTTCTGTTTCGCATTTGTTGGCGGCTGTTTTGCAAAAAGCCGGTTACAAGGTCGGACTATACACTTCACCACATTTGGACGATTTTGGCGAACGAATCAGGGTAAATGGAAAAATGATTGAGCAACAATATGTTATAGATTTTGTAGAAAGACACAAAAATCTATTTGCCAATATTGAACCTTCATTTTTCGAAGCTACTATGGCTATGGCATTCAATTTTTTTGCCGATTGTCAAGTTGATGTTGCTGTAATTGAAGTTGGTTTGGGCGGAAGACTCGACAGCACCAATATTATCATTCCTGTATTATCAATAATTACAAATATCAGCTTTGATCATGTAGGATTTTTGGGAAATACGCTTCAAAAAATTGCTTTTGAAAAAGCGGGAATTATAAAAGCAAACACACCAGTCGTGATTGGGGAGACACAGTCTGAAACATGCTTGATTTTTGAGGAAATATCCAAAAATTTATTAGCTCCGATTTATTTTGCCGATGAGCATTTTAAGATTTCATTTATTGGTTATTCCGATGGCAAGATGCAGGTTGAAACTTCTGATAAAAAGTTGTTAAATATCGGATTATGTGGTATTTATCAATTGAAAAATATTGTTACTGTATTGGCTGCAATTGAAAAATTAAATTCTTTGAATTTTAAAATTCCGGAACTGGCAATTCAGGAGGGTTTGGAAAATGTAGTTGCAATTACCGGATTGCAAGGTCGGTGGCAGAAGTTGAACAATAACCCAACTGTTGTTTGCGATACTGGTCATAATGTTGGTGGCATGGAATATATAGTTGAACAACTTAAAACTCAGCAATACAAAACTTTACATATTGTTTTTGGTATGGTGAATGATAAAGATATTTCGGCAGTACTGGCTTTATTACCTACCAAAGCACGGTATTATTTCGCACAAGCTAATATTGCAAGGGCTCTTCCTGCAAATGAATTAAAGGAGAAAGCTAAGAGTTCTGGTTTAATTGGCTTGGCTTATCTGTCAGTAAAACAGGCTATTGATGCTGTATTATCTGAAACCAAATCGGATGACTTTATTTTTATTGGAGGAAGTAATTTTGTTGTAGGGGAGGCATTGCCACTTTTCGAAAAATAAAAAAACGAGTACAAAAAAATTGCAACTCGTTTTAGTGTATTCAATACTTCGTTATAAGATTTTATTTTTTTGAACCTGCCTTTGTCGGCAGACAGGCACAAAGATGCTAAGACGCTAAGAAAAATTTTCAGTTTTTCTCTTTGCGTACTTTCTTTTATTTTTGATTATCAGGCATTTAAGTCTTGGCGGCTTTGCGTTAAATTTTTCTTAAGTATAATATGTAATTATATTTTAAATTTAATCATATATTTGATTATTTGATAGTTATCATATTTTATAACGATCCATTGTTTATTAAAAAGAAATTTTTTTAGGCTTTTTTTACTTTATAATCACAACTCGTTTTTCCTTTTACTATATTGGTCAAACGCGATTTTAAAAGTTGACGACGAATAGGTGTAACCTTGTCAGTGAACAGATTTCCTTCCAAATGGTCGTATTCATGCTGCACTACACGTGCTTTATAACTTTCAAATTCCTCGATATGTTCCATAAAATCAGCATCAAAATATTGAATTTTAATTTTCTCGGCTCGCATTACGTTTTCGTGAATTCCCGGAATGCTCAAACATCCTTCTTCGCCCGAAACTTCTTCAACACTCCGTTCTAAAATGGTTGGATTGATCATCACCACTTTAAAAGCTCCTAATTCAGGATTATCTTCTTTAAAAACAGCCAAATCGATTACCAGTAAACGTATAGGTAAACCTACTTGTGGGGCTGCCAAACCAACTCCTTCTGCCTTGTACATTGTTTCGTACATATTTGCAATTAAGTCATTTAACGCCGGATAATTGGCAGCAATAGGTTCTGCATGTTTTCGTAAAACGGCATTACCATAGGTGTAAATAGGTAAAATCATTATGAGATAATAAGTTACAAGTTACATGTTACGAGTATTTGAATGTATTTTACTTAAACAAGTGACTTTTTTTGTTATGAATTATATATAGATTCCAGATAGCTTTGCAAAATAATCGTTGCAGAAATTTTATCAACCAATTCTTTATTTTGTCTGTCTTTTTTCTTCAAACCACCATCGAGCATGGCTTTGTGAGCTAAAACGGAAGTATAACGCTCATCAACATAAACAAGTTCAATATTGGGGAATTTTCGTTGTAAACCCACTGCAAATGGTCGAATATATTGCATTGAATCAGATTCCTGTCCATTTAATTGTTTTGGAAGACCGATTACAAACTTTTCAACCGGCTCTTTAGAAATGTATTTTTCCAAATAAGTTAACACTTCATGAACTGGTACAGTATCCAAACCATTCGCCGAAATGTGAAGAATATCAGTAACTGCAAGTCCTACACGTTTTTGTCCGTAATCGATGGCTAAGATTCTTCCCATAATTTGTCTGTTTGCGAATGCAAAGGTACGAAAATCAGTTTGTTTTAGAAAATCAGGTTTTGAACGGCAAATTTGATAAAAAAAATCTAATGAATTTAAATGAAAATTCTAACTTATTTTATCATCTTCCACTTCTGATGTTGAGAAGAATTGATTATCTTTGTAAACTTTTAAAATAAACGAATTATATTTGTAAATAACTCATAATTAAAATAATAGTCCTATGTTGAACTGGTTTGAATGTAAAATTAAATACGAAAAA
The DNA here is from genome assembly GCA_013426815.1 of Paludibacter sp. Lineage (GTDB taxonomy): Bacteria > Bacteroidota > Bacteroidia > Bacteroidales > Paludibacteraceae > Paludibacter. The sequence goes on along the minus strand of JACDZH010000003.1, from coordinate 17,752 downwards.
ACCCCCGAAGAAGGTAAAATTGTCAAAGTAAACGAAACTTATTTAGTGGATGCATTGTCCTTTACCGAAGCTGAAGCACGCATTAACGAAGAAATGAAACCATTTATTAGTGGTGAGTTTATCGTATCAAATATTCGCAGAGCCCGCATTAATGAACTATTTACCAACGAAAATGGTGACAAATGGTATCGTACGAAAGTTTATTTTATTTCTTTTGACGAAGAAAAAGGAATTGAAAAGCGCACTGCCTGTACGATGATGGTTCAGGCAAATAATATAAAAGAAGCCTGGGACGGACTACAAGAAGGTATGAAAGGTTCAATGGCCGATTATGAAGTTGCATCTATCGTTGAAACTCTGATTTTGGACGTTTATCCTTTTGCTGCTCCTGAAAAATAAATAATTTTGTCAATAATAACCAACATACAATCTATTCGTAGCCACATTCCTTCACATGTGCGTTTGGTTTGTGTGTCAAAATTTAATCCCAATGATTCAATTTTGGAAGCTTATAAAATCGGTGAACGTATATTTGGCGAAAGTAAAGTACAAGAATTATGCGGCAAATATGAAGCGCTCCCAAAAGATATATTTTGGCACTATATTGGTCATCTTCAAAGTAATAAAATAAAGTTTATTGTTCCTTTTGTTTCGTTAATTCATGGTGTCGATTCCTATAAGTTATTGGAAGAGATTAATAAACAAGCTGAAAAGGCAGGTAAAAGGGTAAAATGTCTGCTTCAGGTTCATATTGCCATAGAGGAAACTAAATTTGGTTTTTCTCCGGATGAATTATTAGAAACCCTGACCTATGAAAAGTGGTTTTTACTAAAAAATATTCAAATATGCGGTTTGATGGGAATGGCAACATTTACAAGCAATAAAATTCAAATTCGTTCTGAATTTAAGTCTTTGAAAATGCTGTTTGATAAAGTAAAAAGTATGTATTTTGTAGATAATGAATTATTTTCTGAACTTTCGATGGGCATGTCCGACGATTACCAAATAGCAATAGAAGAGGGAAGTACGTTGGTTCGAGTTGGAAGTTCAATCTTTGGAAGTAGAAATTATAACTGATTTAAAACACAACTTTATAATTACAAAAGTTACAAATAGACTTCTCTTACTTTTAAATTTTTCAACTTCACATCCTCGTGTGTAGCCCATACCACCAAAGGTTGATAAGTTGTAATCCACTCCGAAAGAAAATCAATAATTCTGATTTTCAATTCATTATCTAATCCGTTTAAAGGTTCGTCTAGTAATAAAATAGCTGAACGAGCAGCTAAAGCCCTTGCCAAACCAACACGTTGTTGTTGTCCTCCACTCAATTCGTGTGGATATTTTTGACCATGACCATTCAGTTCCATTTTTGTTAATAAAAATGACACTAAACTACCAATTTCTTGCTTTCTAATATGCTTTGATCGAATGGAATAGGCAATATTTTCAGAAACGGTAAGCCACGGAAGCAGGCGAACATCCTGAAATGAAAATGCTTTATGATTGTTTTTTTGAAAAGTAATTTCACCAGAATCGACGGTTTCAACTTGAGCCAGTATTTTGAGTAAGGTTGTTTTTCCAATTCCAGATAGTCCTTTTATACAGCTTACAGTTTCATTATCAAACAAAGCCGAATATGAATTTAAAACAGATTTGTCATTAAATTTTTTATATATATTTTGTGCGTTAATATCCACTTTATCAATGGTTTGCTTAAAAGAAAAAATTTCGAAAGTGTTGGTCTCCTGAAACCTTTTCTGTAAATGAATTCCTTTAATTAATTTAATAATACTATCAAAAAAATAACTCACTCCAACAGCAATTACCGTCCATGCAATTAATTCTGAAACATTAATAAATGCTTGTGTTTGTTTCATGGCAGTACCGATACCATGTATGGGCTGTGCTAAAACTTCACCAATAATTATGGCGCGCCATCCAAATCCCATGGCAGTACTGATTCCATCAAATATAAATGATTTTGAGGCTGGAATATAAATAGTTACAAACTTTTCGTAAGGTGTTTTTCCAAATACACTCGCCATTTCCAACAATTTATTATCGGTCTGTTCTAATCCTGTCAGAATATTTTGATACAAAATGGGGAACATGGTAATAATGGCAATGAAAACAGGTAAATAAGGAGGCGAAAACCATAAAATAGCAATTAATACAAATGAGATAACCGGAATTGAACGCGTAATTAGGTTGATAGGATAAAAAAATGCTTTCCAGAAAGTTGAAAATTTAGCAATTGTTGCAAAAGTAATGGCTAAAGAAAAAGCCAGAAAAAATCCAATTATTCCCCTGAGAATAGTAGTAAATACAATTAACAGGAAATGTTCACTACCAAACAAACTGAATACTTGCTTGATTAGATTGAAAACAGAAGGAAAAATTGCCGGAAAGCCTATCTGCATCGAAATCAACTGCCAGACGGTGGCAATAAATAAGATGCTTAACAATGTGGGATATAGCTGTTTATTTTTCATAATTTGCAACCAGATACTAAAATAAATTTTGTTAACTTAAACTTGTTAATAGGTTTGAAAAATAAAATCATTGTTGGGGATTTTTCCACCAATACTTTTAGGATTATACTCATAAAAAATATCCAGATAACGATTGACCTCGTTTTCAAGTGCAAAAGCACCAACATATCGAATATTACAGAAAGGAATGGAGCGTCTGGCAGATTCGATATTGGTAGCTAATTTATGTTTTACCATTAACTTTGCAGCTTTTTCGGGCTGTTCGGAGATAAAATTGCAACTATTTGAATATGATTGACAAACTTGCTGAACTAACTCGGGATAATCCTCAGTAAAACGTTGACTAACTAAAAAAGCAGTTTGCACAAAGATATCCTTATCTGAATTATAAATTGACTTTTTACAGTCGAGTTTTTCAATAATATGTATAGACGAATCCTGTGCTAATAATTTGCTTACCAATGGTTCCGACACCACAGCCAATTTTACTTTCTTAAAAAGTAATGCTTGTGCAATTTCATTATTACTTGCGAAAGAATAATCAATTTTTGTATTTAAAATAACCTTTTCCTTAATCATCCGCCTAAGCAAAATATCGGAAGTAGCCCCTTGCCCGAAAATTGCAATGGTTTGTCCTTTAAGATTTTCTATATGTTGAATTGGAAGATTAGTCATTAAATACAGAGTTCCCCAAATTGGACAAGCTACCATTCTATATTTCAATCCTTTGTTATATAAATTGGCTGCCATAATGGTGGGAAGAATGGCAAAATCCAATTCGCCCTGCATCATTAAAGCCTGAATTTGCAAAGGTTCACTTTTAATTATAATTTCTACATTTTTACCGCCAATTATTGGTGAATAATCTATCAATTGTATAAAACTCACTGCCGATGGACCATCTAATATGCCAATACGAATGGTATCTGATGATTTATTGCTACACGAGGTGAGAAATGTACTAACAATACCAAAAATAGAAATGAATAAAATAGTTATGAACGATGGTTTTTTCATATCTTTTTGATAATGAGATAGTATTTTGATATTTTTTTTATCAATTTGTGCTTGCACAAAGATACAAATGTTGAGCATTTTTTTGCACAAAAATGCAAAATAATATAAACAAAACAACTATATTTGCACCCTTATTCTAATTTACCCCGAATATTTTTTTTATCATGGTGCAATTCATCTTTTTTTCCATAATTTTTATTCTGATTGTAGATTTTTGTTTAGAGCGCTTTTTAGCATTTTTAAATATTAAGCACGCAAAAAATGAACTTCCAGCTATTTTAAAGGACATTTACGATTCCGAAAAATACACAAAACAACAAGATTACTTTAGAACAAACACACGATTTGGTATGCTCACCAGTTCGTTTAGTTTTGCGATTACCCTTATGATATATAGTTTGGGTGGCTTTGCATGGATTGATTCATTGGTACAAGTTTATATCAAAAGTGAAATTTGGACGCCGATTGCTTTTTTTGGAGTACTCTATTTTGCAAATGATATATTGACTATTCCATTTGCCTGGTATGATACCTTTGTAATTGAACAAAAATTTGGCTTTAATAAGGTAACTCCAAAACTTTTTATCATAGATAAGTTGAAGGGATATGGAATGACAATACTACTTGGTGGTGGAATTTTATTTGTAATTATCTGGATTTATTCACTTACTCCTCAATACTTCTGGTTGTTGGCTTGGGCAGTTATTACAGGTTTTAGCCTTTTTATGACAATGTTTTATTCCGAAATCATTGTTCCACTTTTCAATAAACAAACCCCTTTGGCAGATGGAGAATTACGTAGTAAAATTGAAGCTTTTGCAATAAAATCAGGATTTAATCTTACCAATATTTTTGTAATTGATGGATCAAAACGTTCTACAAAGGCCAACGCTTATTTTAGTGGACTTGGCAGTAAAAAACGTATTGTGCTTTATGATACCCTAATGGATAAGCTTAGTACAGATGAAATTGTAGCTGTTTTAGCACATGAAGTGGGTCATTATAAACACAAACACACACTCATTAATTTCTTAATTTCGATGCCAACAACATTATTGCTCTTCTTTGTTTTTGGACTTATTTTAAAAAGTGATGTATTGGCACAAGCAATGGGAGGTCAGGTTCATTCTTTTCATCTCAATGCACTAGCATTTAGTATTTTATATTCTCCTATTTCTTTGGTATTGGATATTGCCACCAATGTACTATCGCGAAAATTTGAATATCAAGCAGATGCTTTTGCTGCCGGATATGGATTTGCACCACAATTGCAATCGGGTTTGAAAAAACTTTCGGCAACATCGCTTAGTAATTTAATGCCACATCCTTTATACGTCTTTTTTCATTATTCACATCCAACGCTATATCAAAGAATTACAAAACTCTCACAGAAATTGTAAATTGTAAATGACAAAATAGTAAATTCTAAAAATATATGTTATTAGGAATTATGGGTGCCATGCCCGAAGAAATGGACAAAATTATTCGAGAAATAATCAATAAACAAATTGTAGAACGTGGTAGTAGAATTTATTATCAAGGTGAATTGTTCGGACAAGAAGTTGTGGCTGTTTTTTCGCGTTGGGGAAAAGTAGCTGCTGCAACAACCGCTACAAATTTAATTTTGGAATTTAATGTAGATAGAATTGTTTTTACCGGAGTTGCAGGAGCTATTTCGCCCGAATTAAATGTTGGTGATGTGGTTATTGGACAACGTTTATATCAGCACGATATGGATGCACGTCCACTAATGCGTCGTTTTGAAATTCCCCTCACAGGTAAAACATCATACGAAATACCTTTACAGAATATTGAAACCATGTCGCAAGCAGTTCATAATTTCTTGAAGAACGACAAAGAATTTCGAAAAATACTAACTGAACAACAAATTTCAAACCCAAAAATGTTGATTGGCGACATTGCCAGTGGGGATTTATTCATATCGAGTACTGTAATGAAGCAAGCACTCATCAAGAATTTACCCTCAGTAGTTTGTGCCGAAATGGAAGGTGGAGCAGTTGCACAGGTGTGCGATGATTACGGTGTACCAATAATTGTAGTACGCATAATTTCCGATTCAGCCGATGAAGAAGCACATATTTCGGCTATTGGTTTTGTAAACCAGCACGCAGCTGATTATTCACTTTCAATTTTAAAAGAATATATTGGACTTATTAAATAAAATTTAAATTTACTTTTTTGGGTAGTAATTATCAACTTATTAAAATTTTCAATTAATCAAAGTTATACTAATCAATCATTTACATTTATGGAAAACAACATTTTCTTTTTAGTGCCCGCAGCGGCTATCATCGCGTTGGGTTTTGCTTATTATTTCTTCAAACAAATGATGAAGGAAAGCGAAGGTACCGACACTATGAAAAAAATTGCTCTTCACGTTCGTAAAGGTGCTATGGCTTATCTTAAACAACAATACAAAGTTGTTAGTATTGTATTCATAGTTTTAGCTATAATTTTTTCAGTTATGGCTTATTTCAATCTTCAAAATGTATGGGTGCCTTTTGCATTTTTGACAGGTGGTTTTTTCTCAGGGTTAGCTGGTTTTTTTGGAATGAAGACAGCAACCTATGCTTCTGCTCGGACTGCTCAGGCTGCATCTCATTCACTCAACAAAGGATTGCAAGTTGCTTTTCGTTCGGGTGCAGTTATGGGATTAACAGTAGTTGGTCTTGCTTTGCTTGATATTTCAGCTTGGTATTATATTCTTGACAATTTTGCAATTGTTGGTGATTCAAACAAATTAATTTACATTACAACTACTATGCTAACATTTGGAATGGGTGCATCTACTCAGGCTTTGTTTGCTCGTGTTGGTGGTGGTATTTTTACCAAAGCTGCTGATGTTGGTGCAGACCTCGTAGGCAAAGTTGAAGCTGGAATTCCTGAAGACGATCCCCGTAACCCTGCAACCATTGCCGATAATGTAGGTGATAATGTAGGTGATGTTGCCGGAATGGGTGCTGACCTTTACGAATCGTATGCAGGTTCAATTTTAGCAACATCTGCATTAGGTGCTTCAGCATTCCTTATAAATACTGATATGCAGTTAAAAGCTGTTTTTGCTCCAATGATGATTGCTTCGGTAGGTGTAATACTTTCTATCATTGGTATTTTCATGGTTAAAACCAAAGAAGGTGCTAAAATGAAAGAATTGCTAGGTGCTTTGGGTCTAGGTGTAAATATCAGTTCTGCTTTAATAGCAGTTTCTACCTTTGGAATTCTATTTACATTAGGTATTGAAAACTGGATGGGAATATCATTCTCGGTAATTTTTGGTCTAATTGCTGGTATTATTATTGGTCAGGCAACAGAATACTATACTTCTCAAAGCTACCGTCCAACTCAAAAAGTTGCAGAAAGTTCTAAAACCGGAGCTGCAACTGTAATAATATCTGGTCTTGGATTAGGAATGATTTCAACTGCAATTCCTGTAATAACAATTTCTATTGCAATTATTTTGGCATTCATGTCTTCACAATATGATTTGATGACCTTCACTTACACTCCAAACCTGACACTAGGTTTATATGGCATAGGTATTGCAGCTGTTGGTATGCTTTCTACACTTGGTATTACCTTGGCAACTGATGCTTATGGTCCAATTGCTGACAATGCAGGCGGAAATGCCGAAATGAGTGGATTAGATCCAGAAGTTCGTAAACGTACCGATGCTTTAGATGCACTTGGTAACACAACTGCCGCAACGGGTAAAGGATTTGCTATTGGTTCTGCTGCATTGACAGCATTGGCACTTTTAGCATCGTATATCGAAGAAATTAAAATTGCTTTGGAACGTATTGCTTCAACTTCTGTTGACGGTTTAGCAAGAGTCGGTTCTGAAATGTTATCAATTGAAACAATCAAAGCTTCAACTTTTGAAAATTTTATGCAGTACTATAATGTAACTTTGATGAATCCGATTGTTTTGGTTGGTGTTTTTGTTGGCTCTATGATGGCATTTGTTTTTTGTGGTTTGACCATGAATGCAGTTGGACGTGCTGCACAAAGCATGGTGGAAGAGGTTCGTCGTCAATTCCGCGAAATTGTCGGAATTATGGAAGGAAAAGCCGAACCTGACTATGCACGTTGCGTTGAAATATCAACCAAAGGTGCACAACGCGAAATGTTGCTTCCTTCAATTCTTGCAATTGTAACTCCAGTAGCTGTTGGTATTCTTTTAGGTGTTGGTGGTGTTTTGGGACTTCTTATTGGAGGGTTAAGTACAGGTTTTGTTTTAGCTGTATTTATGGCTAATGCAGGTGGTGCATGGGATAATGCAAAAAAATATATAGAAGAAGGAAATTTGGGTGGAAAGGGCTCTGATAACCATAAAGCAACAGTTGTGGGTGATACAGTTGGCGATCCTTTTAAAGATACATCCGGTCCTTCATTGAATATTCTTATCAAGTTGATGAGCATGGTTTCAATTGTAATGGCAGGATTGACTGTTGCATGGAGCATGTTCTAAAACTTTGTAATCCAAATGGAAAACTTTAGAATATAAAAAATCCGGTATTTGTAAATGCAAACACCGGATTTTTCAATAAAACTAATTGTATAAATCATTTTTATTGACTACTTTTGTGCTCGAAAAGTAAGGGCATCAAATTGTTCTAAAAACAATGTAAAAAAACAGATAAAATCCAACTTTTCTACAACTTATTTGTTTAAATATCAAGGTAAAATAATATAAAATTATAACAATTTAATAACTGAATTATGAGTAAAATTTCAGATGTAGTTAAACCGGGTGTTGTTACAGGAACTGACCTACAGTTTATCTTTCAAGTTGCAAAAGAAAATGGATTTGCTATTCCTGCCGTAAATGTAGTAGGTTCTTCAACCGTAAATGCTGTTTTGGAAGCAGCAAAAAATGCCAATTCACCTGTAATGATTCAATTCTCTAATGGTGGAGCTGCATTTAATGCCGGCAAAGGTTTAAAAATGGAAGGTCAACAAGCAGCTGTACTTGGAGCAATTGCCGGTGCTAAACACATTCATACTTTGGCCGAAGCTTATGGTGTACGTGTGATACTTCATACCGACCATGCTGCAAAAAAATTACTTCCCTGGATTGATGGATTGTTAGATGCAAGCGAAATGAATTTTGCTGAAACCGGAAAACCACTTTTCAGTTCTCACATGCTTGACCTCTCAGAAGAGCCAATCGAAGAGAATATTGCTATCAGCAAACGTTATCTGGAACGTATGAGTAAAATGGGTATGACCCTAGAAATTGAATTGGGAATTACCGGTGGTGAAGAAGATGGTGTTGACAACAGTGGTATTGATAACAGTCTTTTGTATACTCAACCTGCCGATGTGCATTATGCATATACTGAATTAAGTAAAGTTTCTCCAAACTTTACAATTGCTGCTTCTTTTGGTAATGTTCATGGTGTTTACAAACCAGGAAATGTAAAGTTGATGCCAATTATTCTTAAAAATTCTCAGGAATATATCAAAGAAAAAGATGGATTGTCTGTTGCACATCCCGTAAACTTTGTATTCCACGGAGGATCGGGATCGTCACATGCCGAAATTCGTGAAGCAATAAGCTATGGTGTAGTTAAGATGAATATTGATACAGATACACAGTGGGCTTACTGGGATGGAATTCGTGGATTTGAAACTGCTAATCGCGCATATTTACAAGGTCAGATAGGAAACCCTGAAGGAGCTGAAAAACCAAATAAAAAGTTCTATGATCCACGCGTATGGTTACGTAAAGGTGAGGAATCACTTATTGCCCGTTTGAAAGTTGCTTTCGAAGATTTGAATGCCATTAATAGCCTGTAATCTAAAATATTTGATAGGATATTTTTCGTTAAAAAGTCACTTTGGAAAACTCCAAAGTGACTTTTTTCCATCGTATTTAATTTATCTGTTTTCATTATCTCTGGTTCAGAAAATTTATTGACGATTAATGACTATCTTTGTATCTTTTAACAAACATAACAGCAATGAATTTTACGGATTTAAACCTCAACACTCCATTAGTAAACGCGTTAACCGATCTAAATATAACGCAAACTACTACTATTCAAGAAAAAGCTTATCCGGTAATCATGTCCGGAAGAGATGTGGTAGGTGTTGCGCAAACAGGTACCGGAAAAACTATAGCTTACCTGCTTCCATGTCTTCATCAATGGAAATTTACCAAAGAAAAACATCCGCAAATATTAGTTGTTGTCCCAACCCGCGAACTTGTGGTTCAGGTAGTTGAACAAGTCGAAAAATTGACAAAATTCATGCATGTTCGTGTGGTAGGTGTTTACGGTGGTGTTAATATGATTCAACAAACGCCATTAATTATGGCAGGTGTTGACGTTTTAGTGGCTACACCCGGGCGAATGTTGGATTTTGCACTCAATGGTTCATTAAAATTGAAATCCATTAAAAGATTTGTCATAGATGAAGTGGATGAAATGCTAAACCTTGGATTCCGTCCACAATTGATACGTGTGATCGATTTGTTGCCGGTTAAACGTCAGAATCTTATGTTTTCGGCAACAATTTCAGAAGAATTGAAAGATTTGGTTCATGACTTTTTTGTAGAACCAATTGAGATTGAAGCTGCTCCAACCGGAACACCACTCGAAAAAATAAAACAAATTGGGTTTAAAGTTCCAAATTTTTACACTAAAGTGAATTTGCTGGAGTTTTTGATGAACAACAACCCCGAGTTTTCAAAAGTGTTGGTTTTTACTTCTACTAAAAAATTAGCCGATGCTTTGTATGACGAAGTTGCACCAAAATTTATTGATAAAATTGGCTTGATTCACTCCAATAAATCTCAGAATAACCGTTTCGATGCATTAAAAAATTTCAAAGAAGGTGTGTATAGAATGTTGATTGCCACAGATATAGTAGCACGTGGCTTGGATATATCGGATGTATCGCATGTTGTAAATTTCGATGTTCCCGAAGTAGCTGAAAACTATATGCATCGTATTGGTCGTACCGGTAGAGCCGATAAAAATGGAGTATCAATTACTTTTATTACCAAAACAGATACAGAATATCGTTCCAGTATTGAAGCATTGATGAATAAAAAAATTCCGATTGTAAAAATGCCTGAAGAAGTTGAAATATCAAAAATACTAATTGATGATGAACTTCCTCAGGTGAAAATGAAAAACACACTTATTTCAATACCAAAAAAGGAGGAAGGCGGTGCTGCATTTCATGAGAAACAAGATAAAAATAAAAAAGTAAACATGAAAGTCAGACGAGCAGAATCGATGAAAATAAAATATAAAAAACCCAAGACAAGAGGTCAGAAGAAAACGAAATAAAAAATTAACTAATTACTTTTTTAATAAAAAAATATTATGGCAACAAAAAACGAAATTCAATCGGAAAAATCCGTAAAATCAGGAAAATTTGGAACATACATCATGAATCACAAGATGATTTTTTTCCTACTTCTAGCACTTATTGCTGTATTTCTTTGGGCATTTATCAAAACTACAATTATGAAAAATAAATTTGAAAAGCAAACTTTGGAAATAAAAAAACAATGCGAAAACAAAATTGATAGTATTACTGCCCAACAAATGGAATTAACTTCAAAAACCTTTGCATGGGCTATCAGAAGTGAAATAACACGCGACAATAAAGAACAGGTAAATCAATTTTTTGCCGGTTTTATTAAAGAATCAGGTGTAATTAAAATACAATTTGTAGATGCCATCTCATCAAAGGTTTTACTTTCAACCGATAAAAAAGATGAGGGATCAATGTTCGAAGATAAGATTGCTTTGCTTACAAATAATACAATTCATTTTAACAATGATTCAATTTTGCATGTTATAACACCAGTTATGGGATTAAATACTAAACTAGGAGTATTAGTCATACAATATTTAAAAAAATAACAATAGAATGAAAAAAAAGGAAGTTGATTCCACTTGAGTTAGCTTCCTTTTTTTTTCTAAATTAATATTTACCAATTACCAATTCTATCACCACCTCTATCACCACCTCTATCACCACCTCGAAGTGGATGATTACCTGGTGGGCCAAACCTTTCGGGATTAAGATTCATTTCGGAAGGATTTTTTGAACCTGTGAATTTATTTATTTTATAAGTAAAGCTTATTAAAAGGTATGAAGTAAGCGTATTGTATCTATTATACTGAATATAGTTATCACCTATTGATTGACGTATATTTAATTGCTGACGAAGTAAATCGTAAACTTTGAGTGAAATAACGCCTTTGCTCTTGAATACTGTTTTGTCAATTGTAGCATTCCAAATGATTTGATTCTGTGCGCTTGTAGAATATCCTTGCAGAGTGGTATAATTCAAATCAGTTCCCATGTTAATATTATAAGGTAAATGCACAATAATATTACCTCCGCCAGTCCAGTCTTTTGTCTCAGCTGTTCTGCGATTTAAATTATTCCATGTATTGGTATATCTGATTCCTCCACGGGCACCAATTTCAATTAAATCGTGTGTAAATGTTATCGAAATTTGTTCACCAAAACTCCATCTACTGGTATTACTTAAATCTCCAAGTGGCATTATACTATCAGAATTTAAGTTTGTTAAACCCTTTGAAGAATAACCATATTGCTTTTCAAAACCACCTGAAGTTCCTGTGTTAAAATGTAAACGTTTTTGAATAATAGGAGTATTAAACATTACATTTCCATTTAAACTGAAAGGCGTTTCACCCAATCGTGCATTTACTGTCTGACTATATTGTTTTCCTGTTATTTCATATATACTATTCGTTAAAAGTGCATCCTTAGTAACTCTTGCACTGAATGTTGTATTAATAGATGAAAAAGTTTTATCATTGAATGAGGTGTACATCATTCGTAAAGAATGTGTAAAAGATGGATTAAGAGATGCATTACCTATAGTTTCATTCATTAAATTTGAATTATTTTTTACAGGTTGCATTTGGTTTACACTTGGTTGATCTGTTTGTCCTCGATAGTCGATACGGGCAAATTTTTTCCTTTCAAAATTATATTGAAATCTACCGGTAGGGGAAAAATTGAATACTTCATTTTTTACATCACGAATTGCTCCATTGCCATATTCAGTATAGCTATAGGTTTGTGATGGTTCTCCTTTTAATCCAATAATAACATTCAAACTTTTATTTACGTATCTATAATTAAATTCCAGAGTCTCACTGTAAAAAAGATTTTCAAAATTATTGCTATAAACGCTATCTTTCATGTTGTAATTTCCCAGTCCGTCATTATTGAATTGAGATTTTTCAGACACGTTTTTTGTGTTTTTAAGTGATAGAGAAGTTTCAAGAAAATTCTTATAATTCCAAAGTGGCTCAACATATGACATTCTTATACTTACATTATATCTGTTTGATTTATTGGTGGTAAATTGATCGACTATGGTGTCTTTCGATAATATTTCGATATGTTTGAATGAATAATTTGAACTTTCGTTATTGCCTTGACTTATTCCAGTTTGAAGACTTGTAGTTAAGGTACGACCATTTTTAGAGAGAAATTTATGGCTGAAAATTACATTCAAACTACCATCAATACTATTTCCATTTCCAACGTTATTCGTAAATCCATTACTTGTTTCCATTAAATCAGTAAGATAAGTATAATCTCTGTAACTGTTTGAAAAACTTCGTGAATAATTAATGTTTGGTTGAAAAACAATTGTGTTTAAACTATCTATTTTTAATTCTGCTTCTAAACGCATATTGGCAGAATAATTTTCAGTATTAGAAGTTGTTGATGAAATACTAGTATATTTTGAACCAATTAAATAACTTTCTCTATTGCTTTCGGTTTTGGTTTCATTATTAGCATGTGTAAACGACCCATCGCCTCCAATAGTAAACTTTTGATTTACAATTGTATTATTATTTATACCTAAATTCTGTATACTTGTAATACCGCTATTATTACTATAACCTCCGCGTCCCCTGCTACTTCTACTTGTATTTGTATTATTTGCACCACTTGTAACGGTGGTTTGCGCCTCACCATCAATTAAATTCAGAAACAAGTTACTATCATACCTAAATTCATTATTTGTGTCTACACCACCACCACCAGTAACATTCCCGAATGTACCTTTTTTTCTGTTTGGTTTGAAAGTCAAGTTGATAATTCGTTCTGTATCATTGTCTTCAAATCCTGTAAGTATTGCCATATCGGATTTTTGATCCAATACCTGTATTTTGTCAATCATTTCGGCAGGTATATTTTTAGTTGCCATTTCAATATCATCATTAAAAAACTTTTTGCCATTTACCCTTATTTTTTTAACATCTTCACCATTTACTGTAATTTTCCCTTCAGTACTAACAACAACCCCAGGAAGGCGTTTCAGTAAATCTTCTACAACTGCATTTTGAGTAGTTTTAAATGCATTAGCATTAAATTCTGTTGTATCACCTTTTACAACCATTTGAGCTGCAGTTCCTCTAACTTCCACTTCACCTAATAAATGAACATCTTCTATTAATTGTATATTCTTCAAAATCAAATCTTTATTCTCCATTTTTATGTTTTTGCGATAATCTATGTAACCCAGGAAACTGATAATTAATGTATAATTTCCTGGTTTAACCTTAGTCAACATAAAATCTCCTCTTACATCAGTTTGGCAACCTTGTACAAAAGAAGAGTCAGATGCTAACAATAAACGAACATTTCCGATTTCAATTGGTTGTCCGTTCTTCGAATCGATAACAGTTGATTGTATGCTTCGTTGAGCTATTGCTGAAAAACAAAGTAAAAAAATTAAAATAGAAAGAAATAGATGTTTCATATTTATTATTAAATGATTAAATATATGACCTTATTTCAGATAAATATCAGATATACAATATATTAAATTGCAAACAAAAACCAATCTTAACTTTTTTTACCAAGTAATAAAACAATGGTGTTTGTTAAAAAAAAGTATGTTTAAAAATCTTTTGTTACAAAAAATACACAAATATATAATTTTATTTATTAAGACAAATACTAAGTTTGAAGGTTTAATGGATAGTTGTAAATATATTATCATTTTGGAAAATAAAATCAAATAAATACATTTATCGAATTAATAAAAAACACCTCAAAAGTAAACCCAACTTTTGAGGTGCAATTTAAAATATTTAATAATTCTTTTTTTTTAAATATCTGCTATTCCATATCCATCAAAATATCATCTTGCAAAACTGCCTGACCTGCTGTAACTGCAATGCTTTTAATTACACCATTTTTTTCGGCTAAAATGTTGTTTTCCATCTTCATTGATTCCATAATTAACAAAACATCTCCTTCTTTTACAGTTGCTCCTACAGTTGTAATAATACGGATAATACTTCCTGGTAGTGGTGATTTAATTGCATTGGCACTTGGTTTTGCAGAAGCTGAAACAGGAGCCGCTTTTACTGTAATTTTATTTTCTACCGGATTTGTCTGAACTTCCTTACGAACCAAAATTGGTGTTTTCAGTGTGTTAACTTCCTGCTCAAGTCCTACATTATAGGATTTACCATTTACTTCAATTTCGGCTTTATTTCCATCTACCGATTTGATATTCACGCTATATGAATTTCCCTCAATCGAAAATTTAAATTTCTTCATTGTATTTTATCTGCTATAATTATTAATACCGTAAATTTTGGAACTCCAAGGCGAATAACGCCTTTCTATACGTTTAATTGTAATTACATTACTTTCATCATCGTGAACTTCATCATAAAACAGATGTAAAGCCATAGAAATGGCCACAATATCTGCATTTGAAATATCACCACTATCAATATCTAATATCTTACCTGGTTTAGATTTTTTGCCCCTTATTTTTTTTAAAACAAATAAATTTATTTTTTTTAAAAACTTTTGAATTATCATGGTTCTAGGTTTTTTTTTTATAATTATAGTGGTATATTACAATGTTTCTTTGGAGGATTTACAACTTTTTTTGTTTGCAAAGCCTGAAATGCACGAATTACCCTGAAACGAGTATTGCGTGGTTCAATAATGTCATCAATATAACCATAAGCGGCAGCTTGATACGGATTGGCAAATTTCTCCTTGTAATCGTTCACTTTTTCACTAATAAATGCTGCTTTTTCTTCGTGATCCGAAATAACAGCAATTGCACGTCCTTCCAATACTTCTATAGCTCCTGCGGCACCCATTACAGCAATTTCGGCAGTTGGCCATGCGTAATTAAAATCTCCGCGCAGCTGTTTACAACTCATTACATCGTGTGCTCCACCATAAGATTTTCGAAGTGTAACTGTTACTTTTGGAACTGTGGCTTCACCATAAGCAAACATTAATTTGGCACCATGCGAAATTATTCCTGCATATTCCTGACCCGAACCTGGTAAGAACCCTGGAACGTCCACCAAAGTTAACACTGGTATGTTAAAAGCATCACAAAAGCGAACAAATCGTGCAGCTTTGCGTGAAGCATCACAATCCAAAACACCAGCCAAAAAATTAGGTTGATTGGCAACTATACCTGTTGGAGCACCATCGAAACGCGCAAAACCAACAATGATATTTCGTGCATAATGACGATGAATTTCTAAAAACTCATCACTATCTACTATGGCATGTATCACATCCTTCATATCGTAAGGTTGATTCGGATTATCTGGAATTATTGCATTCAATTTATCGTCCAATCGTATAATTGGATCGGTATTCTCAAACAATGGTGGTTCTTCCAAATTATTTTGTGGCAAATAAGAAAGCAATTTTCGAATGATCATAAGTCCTTCCTCTTCACTCTCAGCTTTGAAATGAGAAACACCCGACTTGCGCGAATGCATATCAGCACCACCAAGATCTTCAGTAGAAATATCTTCACCGGTAACTGATTTTACAACCTTAGGACCTGTAACAAACATATAGCTGTTTTCTTTTGTCATTAACACAAAGTCGGTGAGAGCAGGAGAATATACAGCACCACCGGCACATGGACCATATATGGCTGATATTTGAGGTATTACACCTGAAGCTAAAATATTACGTTCAAAAATTTCGGCATATCCAGCCAAAGAAGTCACACCTTCCTGAATACGAGCTCCACCCGAATCGTTAATTCCTACTATTGGACATCCCATTTTCATGGCCATATCCATTACTTTGCATATTTTTAATGCCATTGTTTCCGACAAAGAACCACCAAAAACTGTAAAGTCTTGTGCATAAACAAACACTGTACGACCATCGATGGTACCATGTCCGGTTATAACGCCATCACCAAGATATTTTTCGTTTTCCAATCCGAAATTATTACATCGATGTGTTACAAACATGTCCAACTCTTCGAAACTACCTTCATCTAATAGCATTTCAATGCGTTCGCGGGCAGTAAATTTTCCTTTTGCATGTTGTGATGCAATTCTTTTTGCGCCACCACCTAATTTGGCTTGAACGCGTAAATCGATAAGGTTTTTAACCTTTTGTTGATTCTCCATTATTTTATTCTTTGTCTACGATTTTCAATTTAAGTCTACTCGTTTTCTTATGTGTTAGGATCTTCGCACAATTCTGTAAGCACACCAAAAGTAGATTTTGGATGTAAAAAAGCTATGTTTAACCCTTCGGCACCCTTGCGAGGAAATTTGTCGATTAAAAATACACCACGTTCGGCTGCCAAATCCAATTTAGCCTGTAAATTTTCTACTGCAAATGCTATATGATGTACGCCTTCACCTTTCTTTTCCAGAAATTTTCCAACCGGACCATCAGGATCAGTCGATTCCAATAATTCAATTTTTGTTTGTCCCACTTTAAAAAAAGCAGTTTTAACTTTTTGATCAGGAACTTCTTCAACAGCATAACAAGTTAATCCCAATAAGTTTTCATAATACGGAATAGCAAGTTCGAGACTTTTTACTGCAATTCCCAAATGCTCAATATGAGTTGGTTTCATAAAAAAAAATTTAATTTTTAAATTAGTTCAAATATCTGATATGCAATCATATATTTTGTAAACAAAAAAAGTTCAAATTGAAAAAAAAATAATTAGAGAAATTTTTATTTATTTTTCAAATTTCGTACAAAATTAGTATAATTTTTCTTCATTATCAACTAAATAAACAAGAAATTTATATATTTTTTTTTTGCTTGATTATCAGAAAGATATTATGAATATACAGTAAATGTGCAAAATTAAAAATGATAAAGTTTATGAATATTATTTATATATTAGACTTTATTTCGATTAATATTATATATCGCTGTTATTCAGCGTG
>JACDZH010000196.1 GCA_013426815.1 Paludibacter sp. | reverse complement strand
TCTCGTCAAATTTTATATATAAACGTAGTCTGAGTTTAACAGCAGACCCTAAATAACCCAATTGCAAAATCAAATCAAAACTATCTATTTTATTATCAGTTTTATAATACTGCAGTTTTACTGTAAAATTTGATTAATTCGGGTCATATCTTATTTGGAAGTTGCCTAAACAATAGGTTTTGATGTATCTTTTATATAATGGTTTTAAGATAAGACTCACCACCACTTTGAATCACAAATTCAGCATTATATAGGCTTTGTTGAACACCTTGGTTTCAATTTCCGAAAATTGAACTGCTATTATTTTGATTTACATTTGTTTATAAAGTTGAGGCGTATTTGGGGTATTTGCGTTCTGTTTTATTCTGATTTTAACATAAACTTAAAAATGTAAAACTTTATGACATCCTGTTTTTGTAATCTTCGTAACCAAACTCCTTCATTAATTTGAATTCATTTTCGGTTGTCCAAATTCCAATACTAGGGTGAGAAACTCCATTAAACATGGTTGTTTTGACCAAAGTATAATGAATCATGTCCTGGAAAATGATTTTGTCGCCAATTTTTAGTTCTTTGTCGAACGACCAATCACCAATAAAATCACCTGATAAACAGCTGTTTCCACCCATACGGTAGGTAGGTTTACCTGCGATGGCATCGGTAGCACCCACAATTGCCGGTTTGTAAGGCATTTCAAGGCAGTCGGGCATGTGGCATGCGAACGAAACATCCAACATAGCTGTTCTAATTCCATTATTTTCAACAATATCAACAACACTAGAAACCAACACACCGGTTCGCCAGGCAAAAGCGCTTCCTGGTTCGAGAATCAATTGTAAATGAGGATATTTTGTTTTAAATGTTTTTAAAAGTTGGATTAAATGCTCCACATCATAACCTTCGCGGGTCAATAAATGTCCGCCACCCATGTTTAACCATTTGATTTGCGAAAAGTACTTCCCGAATTTTTCTTCCACCACTTTCAATGTTTTTTCCAAATCGAAAGAACTTGATTCGCAAAGTGTGTGAAAATGCAAACCTTCAACACCTTCGGGCAACTTTTCATCGAGTAAATCAGCCACCACACCTAACCGAGACCCAGGTGCACAAGGATTGTATAAATCGGTTTCCACATCCGAAAATTCCGGATTTATACGCAATCCGCATGAGATATTATCAAACTGCGTTTGTGGATAATAATGCTGAAACTGATTTAAGGAATTGAAAGTGATATGACTACTAAAAGCCATAATTTCAGAAAATTCTTTATTGGTATAAGCCGGACAATAAGTATGAGCTTTGTTACCCATTTCTTCGTAAGCCAGTCGTGCTTCGGCAAGCGAACTGGCTGTAGAACAGGGAATATACTCACGCACAATTGGGAAAACGCTCCATAAGGCAAAAGCCTTGAAAGCCAAAATAATTTCAATACCTGCACGCTCTTTTACCGATTTGATTAATTCCAGATTTTTTCGAAAAGCCTGTTCGTCGAGAACGAAACAAGGGGATGGTATTTTTTGATAATCCATGGTTTTGTGGTTTTGTGTACAAAGATACTGATTTTTGAAATAGCAAACCACCAGGTTTGAAATTGAATTAAAATTTGTGTTCAGTACTAATTAAGGATTTAAAACACAGTGAAACAAAAACGGAGTGACTTTATGCCACTCCGTTTCAAAATGAAAAGTAAATTTAGGTTGTTATTTGATCAGTTTTATGGTTATTGGGTCGGAATGTAATGCTTCAAAACCAATAATTCCAATAACTGACTCTCCGGGCTTAATTTCCTTATTTGTGATATCATACTGCATCAACTCAGTTAACAGTTTTTTGTTTGCATCATAGGCAACATACATATTTCCAACGCCAATACCTCCAAATACAAGTATATCTAATGGTGACGTTGAAATGCATCCCAAAAGAAACAATCCATAGGCTGGCCATGTTTGTTGAATTCTGGTTTTTATTTCAATCGGATCCATAAGTTTTACTTCAGAAGTTCCATTTAGAAACAAAACATTTTTTGAAGTATTAATCGTTGAATCAGAATTATTTGTCAATTTTACGGCTACAATTCTAATATTATTTTTAAACTCACATTTTACAAATTTTTTGTTCCCTGCATCTCTTAAAACATCATATCTTTAAGATAAACTCAGTTTTTCGGGATTGGTGGCGGCTGCATAATTAATTTTCGCAGGATGAATAGCCCGATAATACGATGCGCAACCGGTAAGCGAAATTACTACAAAAAATAGCGTAAGTTTAAATAATTTTAACATAATGAAAAGATTTAAAATGAATAGTTTGATAAATGAATAAACTTAAATTTGATATTAGAACCTTTTTTACACAAAGATAAACTTCAAAATGCAATACTAAGTATTTGTACCTTTCAAATTATTCACAAAGTTAAATATATATTTTTAATTCCACAATATTTAAGATAAAAATACTGTTATGTTGGCGTGAATTATTTTGTAAACATAGTAGAGACAATGCAGGCATCGTCTCTACTATTGTATAAAAGCCCTTTAAAAAATATTAATCTTACAATTCCAAATCCACATTGTGCAATTCATGCCAAGGCAAACCCTGCATGTTCAATTGCTCCATAAATGGATCGGGATTGAATTCTTCCACGTTGTAAACCCCAGCTTTGCGCCATAATCCTTTGAAGAACATCATAGCACCAATCATAGCCGGAACTCCGGTAGTATAGCTTACACCCTGAGCGCCGGTTTCTTTGTAGGCGGCTTCGTGGCTACAATTGTTATACACATAGTAAGTTACTTCTTTTCCATCTTTCAATCCTTTGATACGACAACCAATAGAAGTTGAACCGGTGTAGTTTTGGCCCAAATCGCCCGGATTTGGTAATACTGCTTTAAGGAATTGAATTGGAACAATTTTTTGCCCGTTATATTCCACTTCGTCGATGCGAGCCATGCCAATATTCTGAATAACACGTAAATGTGTCAGGTATTCTTGTCCGAAAGTCATCCAAAAACGGGCACGCTTGATGGTCGGATAGTTTTTCACCAACGATTCAAGCTCTTCGTGGTAAATAACATACGATTCTTTTGGTCCGATTTCAGGGTAAATCAATGGTTTGTGTATTTGGTGTGGTTCAGTTTCAACCCATTCTCCATTTTCCCAGTATTTGCCACGTTGAGTTACTTCACGGATATTAATTTCAGGATTGAAATTGGTAGCAAATGCTTTGTGATGATCGCCGGCATTACAGTCAACAATATCCAGGTATTGAATTTCGTCGAAATGATGCTTTGCAGCATAAGCCGTGTAAATGCTTGTAACTCCGGGGTCGAAACCGCAACCTAAAATAGCAGTCAAACCGGCTTTTTCGAAGCGTTCTTTGTACGCCCATTGCCAACTGTATTCAAAATGAGCTTCGTCTTTTGGCTCATAATTGGCGGTATCCAAATAATTTACGCCGGCTTCCAGACAAGCATCCATGATGGTCAAATCCTGATAAGGAAGTGCCACATTGATAAGTAATTCCGGTTTGAATTTGTTGAGTAATTTTACCAGTTCCGGCACATTGTCTGCATCAACCTGAGCTGTTTTAATTTCTACACCAAAACGTTTTTTTACATCGGCAGCAATCAAGTCACATTTCGATTTGGTACGGCTTGCCAACATGATTTCAGTAAAAACATCTGTGTTTTGTGCAATTTTATTTACAACTACCGTTCCCACGCCACCAGCGCCGATTATCAATACTTTTCCCATTTTTGTTGAATTATTGAGCGTTTCCTTATTTAAATTTCTAGCTTACAAAAATAGTTGTTTTTTCGGAATGATGGAAACGTGAAAGAAAAATAGATGTTTTTTTGTATTTTTGCAAAACAAATGGAAATACATCAAACAAAATTATTACCTGCCGAATGGGCTGAACAGGAATTTGTTCAACTTACCTGGCCACATGTCGACACCGATTGGGCAGACATGCTCGAAGAAGTGACTGAATGTTTTATCAGCATTGCCAAATCCATTCTCAAATATGAGAAATTGCTGATTGTGTGCGTTGATACAGAAGAAGTTGAGGGGTTTTTCACCGAAGATGAACTTGAAAAAATTACTTTTGCCGAAATGCCAACTAACGATACATGGGCGCGTGATCATGGTGGAATTACTGTTTTTGAAGATGGAAAACCGGTAATTTACGACTTTACATTCAACGGTTGGGGAATGAAGTTTGCCGCAAATCACGATAATCAAATTACAAGAAAACTATACGAATCGGGAATTTTTGGTGATGCAGGTCACAAAAATTGTTTTGATTTTGTATTGGAAGGCGGTAGCATAGAATCGGATGGCGAAGGAACGGTTTTGACAACGGCAGAATGTTTACTTTCGGATAATCGTAATAATTTGTCGGAAGATGACATTGAAGCAAAACTGAAAGCTTATTTTGGATTAAAGCAGGTTTTATGGCTAAATCATGGATATTTAGCCGGAGATGATACGGATAGTCATGTGGATACTTTGGCTCGACTTTGCGACAGAAGTACCATTGCTTATGTAAGATGTGAGGATGAAACGGATGAACATTTTTTGGAACTGAAGAAATTGAAGAAAGAGCTTCGTATGTTTAAAACTCCCGAAGGAAGGTATTACCGGCTTATTCCACTTCCAATGGCTGACGAAATATATGAAGATGGTGAACGACTGCCGGCAACTTATGCCAACTTTTTAATCATTAACGGTGCAGTATTGATGCCAACTTACAATTCTCCGAAAGATGAAATTGCGATACAGCAAATTCAAAAAGTTTTTCCCGATAGGGAAATTATAGGTATTAATTGCCTTTCGCTAATAAAACAACACGGTTCGCTACACTGTGTGACGATGCAATATGCAGCCCCCATACCCCCGAAGGGGGTTTAAAGATAGTAATTTATAAATCCTCCCTTTTGGGGTCAGAGTGCTAAATTATGAAGAAATTATGAAAATATCTTTAATTCAACAAGCCAACATTGCCAGTATTGCAGAAAACTTGGCAAAACTGGAATTAAATATTCGCTCGTGTGCTGCAAAAGGAGCAGAACTTATTGTATTACAGGAGTTGCACAATGGTTTGTATTTTTGTCAAACCGAAGATGCCACCGTTTTTGAACAGGCTGAAACTATTCCGGGACCTTCAACCAAATTTTTTGGCAAACTGGCGAAAGAATTGAAAGTTGTGCTGGTGCTTTCTTTGTTCGAAAAACGTGCTTCGGGACTTTATCACAATACGGCTGTGGTGATTGAAAAAAATGGAACTATTGCCGGAAAATACCGAAAAATGCATATTCCTGACGATCCGGCTTATTACGAAAAATACTATTTCACGCCCGGCGATTTGGGCTTTGAACCTATTCTAACTTCTGTAGGAAAACTTGGAGTGATGGTTTGTTGGGATCAGTGGTATCCCGAAGCTGCAAGACTTATGGCGATGTCGGGAGCAGAAATATTGATTTATCCGACAGCTATTGGTTGGGAAAGCAGCGATTCGATAGAAGAGAAAACACGGCAGGCTGAGGCATGGCTGACTGTTCAGCGCGGACATGCTGTGGCAAACGGACTTCATGTTATTACCTGCAATCGTACCAGTTTTGAACCCGATCCATCGGGCGTAACCAAAGGAATTCAGTTTTGGGGAAATTCTTTTGTTGCGGGACCACAAGGCGAGATGCTCATTCAGGCATCAAACGATAAAGAAGAAAATATTGTTGTGGAAATTGACCTTTCAAGAACAGAAAAAGTACGACAAATCTGGCCTTTTTTTCGTGATAGACGTGTAGATGCGTTTGGTGATTTGACTAAGAGATGGAGAGAAGAATGAGTTAATATATTACTATGCCAATGTTATGCGGCAAACTTAATAAAAATAAAGATAAGCGAACGTGTGAACCCAAGCTGAAATTGAAAAAAGAAAATACTACTTTTGACAGAAATTATGAAACTCCACGGACAATATGAAACTATAGTAAACGACATATATAATTACGCTTATAATTTGTATCTTTGCAAACCAAAACAAAAACAGCAAAATGCAAAGATTAGAA
>JACDZH010000195.1 GCA_013426815.1 Paludibacter sp. | reverse complement strand
CTCAATTATCAATTGAATTTTAAAATTCTTATCCCGAACTCAGGTTATTATGAAATATCGAGAGATTAAACCAAATGGATTTTTGAAAAATTTTGTACAGTGTTTTTCGTAT
Organism: Paludibacter sp.; assembly: GCA_013426815.1. Lineage (GTDB taxonomy): Bacteria > Bacteroidota > Bacteroidia > Bacteroidales > Paludibacteraceae > Paludibacter. The sequence continues at coordinate 5,979 of JACDZH010000195.1, read as the reverse complement.
TACGAAACCACCGACAAAGACATTCAACATACTATTTTACCAGACGGTTACTTTGACCTTATTGCAGAATTTGAAAATGAAGTTTTGACAACTGTAAAACTTACAGGTGTATGGACAAAACCTAAAGACATTAATATTCCCCAAAACACAAAATTCTTTGCTATTCGCTTTAAACTATTGGCGACAGAATATCTTTTCCAAAAAGAAATAAAATCCATTTTAGACTCCACCCAATACATTCCATTCAATTTTTGGTCTATCGACAACTATAAAAGTAATGAGTTTGATAAGTTTGTAATAGGCACTTCAAACCGCATAGAAAACTCAATAAAACATTTAAAGGAAATTGATAGCAGAAAAATAAATCTCTTTGATTTGGTTTACCAGCATAGAATAAAAACGGTTGCCGAATTATCTGCAAAAATTTATTGGAGCAGCAGACAAATTAATCGTTACTTTAATTCGCAATTTGGTTTTTCACTAAAAGAATTTCTAAAAATAGTTCGTTGTAATGATTCTTATGGACATATTTCTAATGGACAACTTTCACCACAAGCAGACTATTTTGACCAAGCACATTTCATTAAAGAGCTAAAAAAATACACAGGAGCTACACCCAAAGAATTACACAAAAACAAAAATGACCGATTTTTACAATTATCAAAGGTAAATGACCGATAATTTTGCAGCATAATTTTAAAATAGATAAAAAATGAAAATTAGCAAATTATCACCCAATTTTGAAGTAAGCGACATTAAAAAAACTGTTGCTTTTTATACAGAAAACTTCGGTTTTATGTTAGTAATGGCTGTTCCTCAAAGCCAAGACGGAATTGAACAAGCATTATCCGAAGACAAAGAATATGTGTATGCAATGATGCAAAAAGACAATGTTGAATTTATGTTTCAGCTGACTGAACTAAAAACTACTTGGTACGGTATGCAAGAGTTTTATTTGAAAGATTTTAATGGTTATATACTTGGTTTTGCAGAAAAAGCAGAATAATATGAATATTGAAGAATTAAGAAATTATTGTTTGTCGTTGAAAGGTGCAGAAGAAAAAATGCCTTTTGACGACAAAACACTTGTGTTTTCAGTAAAAGGTAAAATGTTTTGCGCTACTGATATAACAACTTTTGAATTTATAAATATGAAATGTGACCCCAAAATTGCAATTGAATTAAGAGAAAAATATGAAGAAGTTGCACCAGGTTACTATATGAATAAAAATCTTTGGAATAGCGTTAAAACACAAGGGAAAATATCTGAAAAACGAATGAAAGAATGGATATTTGATTCATACAAATTGGTTGTAGCAGGACTACCAAAAAGAGATCAAAAAGAACTGAAAGAAGATTAAGGTAGCGCAAGATATAAAAATGATAGAAGACTATAACGAAAATTAGTTTATACTATTTAACGTACACCTAACAGGTTTTAAAACCTGTTAGGTGATATCCAAATTAGAAAAATGGACTCTAACGTTTATTATGAACTAATTCTTATGACATATTTATATTAAATAGTCAATTGAGTGTAATGCACCCAGTTACAATACAAATGGAAAAAATTGGAAGAACTGAAATTTGGAAAATTACGATTTACAACATAAAAATAAATACTAACTTTTCAGACTTTTTACGATTTATTGCGGTAATCGGTTTACGTCGGTTGAGAAGAAAACTTGCAGAAGAAAAGACTATTTTTGAAATTTTATTTATTAGCGAACTGAAATTAGGTTTCGACAAACTTGAAACAGCAGATTACGAAGAAAAATTGCATTTAATTTGACTTAATGCAACTATAAAACAACAAACTACGACCGCCTAACACACGCCTATTGTCATTGGCTGGCTGACGTGCATTTAGCAGGTTTTGCTCCCGCATTCACTTTGTCGTTCCACGACAGCGAACGCTCCCGCAAATGAAACATACCGTACAACGGTGCCGCCAAATGCCCATAGCCTCGGTTGTTAGGCAACACCCGAAAAAAAAGAAGACCAGACATTCAGCAACCGAAAAACACGAACTAAAACCCTCATAATTAGACAAGAAAACTAAAACATAAAAGATACAATTAAAAACGCCAATAATTTCGTATTTTTGCAAGTGATAAGAGAATTACTCTTAAATAAAATAGACACAGATATTAAAAAAATATGCCAAAAACAAAACCATATTCTCAAATTAAACCAAATCCAGAAGTACTTGCAGAAAGTCGCTCACCTTATGGTTTGCGAACTTACATTAGTCTATTTAGTAGTGCAGGAGTAGGTTGTTATGGATTTAAAGAGGAATCTTTCTATTGTGTGGCGACTGTTGAACTTTTGGAGAAAAGACTTAAAGTTCAAGAATACAACAATAAATGTATCTATCCAAGCGGTTATATTAGTGGCGACTTAACCCAAAAATCTACTAAAGACAAAGTGTTTTCAGAATTAGAACTTTGGCATAGAGGATTCAATGTAAAAGACTTAGATGTGTTAATTGCAACTCCACCTTGCCAAGGAATGTCAGTTGCTAACCACAAAAAGAAAGACGAATTAAAAAGGAATTCACTTGTGGTTGAGTCAATTGAATTGACCAAACAAATAATGCCTAAATTCTTTATATTTGAGAATGTTAGAGCATTTTTAAATTCAATTTGCACTGATACGGATGGAACTGACAAATCAATAAGACATGCAATAGATTATAATTTATCGGGTGATTATAATATTCATTTTCAGGTTCTAAACTTCAAAGACTACGGAAACTTATCAAGTCGTACAAGAACACTTGTTTTAGGAGTTCGTAAAGATTTAGAGGAAGTTACCCCTTTGGATATTTTTCCAGACTTGAAACCCGAAAAAACTCTACGTCAAGTAATTGGACACTTACCCTCATTGACAAAAATGGGAGAAGTCAGCCCAACAGATATTTATCATAATTTTAGGCGTTACACGCCTCATATGGAAAATTGGATTGCTGACATTAAAGAAGGTCAATCTGCATTTGACAACACCGATATTACTAAAATTCCACATAGTATTAAAGACGGTGAAATTGTTTATAACGCAAAAAAAAACGGTGATAAATACACTCGTCAATTTTGGGATAAATTTGCGCCTTGCATTCATACCCGAAACGATATTATGGCAAGTCAAAGCACTGTACACCCGATAGATAATAGAGTATTTAGTATCCGTGAAGTTATGTTAATGATGTCTGTGCCAAATAGCTTTAACTGGTCAGGTATGCCATTTGAAAATCTAAATTCTTTGACTGACAAAGAAAAGCAAGTGTATTTGAAGAAAGAGGAAATGAATATCAGACAAAGTCTGGGCGAAGCTGTACCAACAGTGATTTTCCGCCAAATTGCCCATAAGATTTCTAAATTGCTGAATAAAAAAGAATACACGGTACAGGAAATAAATAATCTGATAGAAAAAAAAACTTAACCGTACACGAAAATCTATTAAAATTTATTAGAACTAATGAATCAATGGGTTTTGCGACACTTTCAAAGATTGCAGAATTAGCAAACGCAAAGCGAGAAGATAACTCAGCATATTATACTCGACAGGACATTTGCTATTCTATTGTCAAAAATATACCTGATGCAAAAGATTATATAGACTTAAGCATTCTAGAGCCTTCGATTGGAGTAGGAAATTTTTTGCCTGTATTAATCAACAAATATAAAAGTGTTTCGAGAGTTACTATCGACCTAGTAGACATTGATTTTAAGAGCATTGAGATATTAAAAGAGTTGGTTGCCAAATTAGAGATTCCGTCTAATATTACCATTAATTATATCATTGCTGACTTTTTATTACACCATTTTGATAAGAGATACGATATTATTGTAGGCAATCCACCTTACAAGAAAATCACCAATGAAAAAGAGCTTTTAGCAAAATACAAAAAGAATATTGGCAATCGAAACACGAACAATATTTTTGCTTTCTTTATTGAAAAAGCTATTTCTTTAGGTAGCGTAGTTTCTCTAATTGTTCCGAAAAGTTTGATTAGTGCACCTGAGTTTAACGAAACACGTTCATTAATGAACAACTACCAAATTTCGAGAATTATTGACTTTGGTGAAAAAGGTTTTAAAGGTGTAAAAATCGAAACTATTAGCTTCATAATCAATACAAAAAAGAAACCTAATATAACTGAAATAGAATCTTATATTACAAACAAAATTGAAGTACACCAACAGTCTTATTTGACTGACATGCTATTTCCGTATTGGTTAATTTACAGGAATGATGAGTTTGATTCAGTTGCAAATCGACTTCAATTTAATATCTTCAAGGCATACAGAGATAGAAGCATAACGAAAGCAGTCACAAAAGATAGTGGTAAAATAAGAGTATTGAAATCGCGCAATATAGCTGACAATGAGATAATAGACATTAAAGATTATGATTGTTATATTGACGACATTAGCGGACTTGACGTTGCTAAGTTTTTAAACCAAAAGAAATGCTTTTTATTACCGAACTTAACATATAATCCAAGAGCTTGCATTTTACCTCAAAATTGTATAACTGATGGTTCTGTTGCAATTCTAACTTTAGTTGATGAAAATACAGTAATAACAAAAGATGATTTATCTTTTTATGCAACAACTGAATTCACTAAATTCTACGCTGTTGCTAGAAATATGGGAACTCGTTCTTTAAATATTGACAACAATTCAGTTTTCTTCTTTGGAAAACTTAAATAAAAATCTATGGAAGAAAAAATCATTGAACATTTAAATCAAGTTGATTTAGATATGAGAAAAATGAGTGATGCTCGTTTTTTAGACCAAAAATGCACACCTGATGTGGTTTGTTTTATAGCTGATTGCGTTATGAATTATGCTTCGGATGGGAAAGAGTTCACAGTTAAGGATATTTGGGATACTCAGTATTTTATAAGAAATACACAAGCCGTATTTAACAAACCGATACCGACAGATAAAAAAGCAAAGAGTGAATATGATAAGTTTATTCAACAACCTCTGAGGAGTTGGGCTACGCCCAACTCCTTGTAGTCGAAAAAAGAGGTAATACAAATATTTACAAAATAAAAAATGAAGAATTATTGGATTACATTTCAAGAAAAGAACGAAACACCTTTGTCTTTTTGGTTTGCTACATCAATAAACTACTAAAAGATAGCGATTTGCAAAAGTTTTTCGATGAGTACAAAGATAGACACTTAACAGGTAACGTTACAAAAGATGATTATTCAGAATTAAAAGAACTTTTTCAGCGCTATATCCACGGCAATACTAAAATACAAAATATTTATGAGCCTAAAAGAATCTTTCCTAAGATTCTTAATGTTCTTGCAGTACAATATCAACTATATGGTTCAGTAGATGGGTATATCTCAAAATTTATCTTCACTTTCTCCGACTTAATGTATAATCGTAAGAATTGGCGTGACCTGAATAAAGAAAAATCGATTACCCGTCAAGAAGCTGAATTACAAGATACTGATATAGTTCAGCAAGAAGCCTACAATGCATATTATGTGCAGAAAGCAATTGCATTAATTCGAAAAATTCACTCGGAAAGCGAAGTTCATGACCAATGGGGAAATGGCGAGGCTACACAAGTTCACCATATTTTCCCGAAATCAGATTTTCCACAAATTGCCCATTATAGTGAGAATTTAATCTTACTGACAGCTACTCAACACAATACAAAAGCACACCAAAGCAACAGAACGCAACAGATTAACAGAGATTATCAATTAACTTGTTTATTAGCCAAGTCTGACAGTATAGAAAATTCATTACTTAGATTTGGAGAGAAATATTACAGAAAAGAATCTTTTGTTTATGTCATATACGTTGGTCTTTCGATAAAAATAGACATAGAAATTTCATTTGCTGACTTGAAAACAATATTAATACAAATCTATAACGACGCTGCTTAACAAAGAATCGAGTAGGTAAAGGGGAATCTCACCCCTAAACCTCTCACAGAACCGTGCTT
>JACDZH010000194.1 GCA_013426815.1 Paludibacter sp. | reverse complement strand
ATCGCTTGTGTTAGCTATAAAAACGAATTTTAGGTACAACACCCGATACTCATAAAAAATAATTATCTATGAATATATTTTTCTCTGTTAAAAATAAATTTAATCGCAAAAAAGCTCAGAATATCAATTCTATTGTTAGTGTTTTTTTAAACTAGATATATTTCCTTGTAATACATGAATGCTATATACTTTTGTATTTCTAAAATATATATTACTTTTGTGACTTATTATCCCCGTTTAGGGACAGAGAAAGATGTTATTAAGAAAATTATTTAATAATTCGCATTAATGACATTGCACACATTGAAAGAGTATCCGAAAGTGATGTGGATAGGGTATTACAAAATAGGGGTGATGTTTCTGCAAAAATGTATGGAAGCTGTGATAAAGATGTTGAAGAAAACGGATTATACTTTAAACCAGTAAGAAGGCATTTCTAGCTTCGAATAGGCAATGTCGCTTTGTATCTCTATTTCCTGCTCACCAACCAGCTGATTATTTGCAAAGTTTGTAGGCAATGGTTTTTTAATTTGGCAACCTGCGAATTTGTTCATTATAAATTTCAAATGTAAAAAATATATTTCTATCAAAACTATGTGTATCCAATCAAAATTGTAAATAAGGCAGTTTTGAAAATTTAACATGATGAAGTGTAAATTTCACAAATTTTTTAAATACAAAACTATTAATTTTACATTAGAACTATCCAAACGAAATATTCCTTTTTCGTTTATTGATTCAATGATTGAAGAAGCTGATTTTTAATCTATTATGGTCAGAACTCATATCAAAGTGGTTGTATTGCTGAAAAATTATTCTCTATTCATTAATTTATAACGAAGAAATAAAACCTGCAACTTTGAAAAGTTGTGACGATTAAGAAGAATATCGCAAAAACCTAATTGCTGGTGCTCATTTGATTCATGGTTCCGTCTATGGTCGGTTTAATATTACATGTTGACACGGAAAAGAAGATGGAAATCTAACTCAAGGTGATTTTGAAAAAATAGGATTTATTTATCCCGAAACTGTTGCAATAACTAAAAAATACAATCCTAAAAAAACTATGTGATAGAAGGAATATTATGCCTGATGGAGAAGAAATTTTCTATTTTTCAAATCCTGCTTTGGGTTTTTGGGCATTTAAAGATAGGTTTAAATACTAATTTTTGAACTTTGAACCACATAGGCACATAGTTCACATAAAAAACTATGATTTCTATGTGTATAAGTGGTTAAAAAAAGAAAATAATATGTGTCCTATGTAGTTAAAATTGTAAGTTTATGACGCAAAAGGAAATAAATCAACTTAGTTATGATATTATCGGGTTTGCAATTGAAGTTCACAAAGAACTGGGTAATGGATTATTGGAAAGTATCTACGAAAAATGTTTAGCACATTTACTTATTAAAAATGGATATAAAGTTACTATACAACAGTCAATTCCATTAAATTTCAGGGGATTATATCTGGATTGTGAACTTAGATTCGACTTAATGGTAAATGATTCAATTATTGTTGAACTAAAAACAGTTGAAGAGCTTATTCCTATTCACGAAGCTCAATTGCTGACCTATTTGAAGCTTTTAAAGAAACCCAAAGGTATTCTGATTAATTTTAATTGTACCAATATATTCAAAGAGGGTCAACGAACTTTTGTAACAGAATATTTCCGTTCACTACCAATAGAATGAAAATATTAGCAACTTATGCACAAAGAAATCAATGAAAAATTATTCTTGTGCCCAATAATTTATTTGGTTAAAAAAATATTATGTGTCCTATGTGCCTATGTGGTTCAAAAAAATGAAGATAATTATCGACAATAAAATTCCATATATTCGCGGCGCTTTCGAAAGTGTGGCTGAAGTTATTTACTTACCCGGTTCAGCTACAACATCAGAAATTGTGAAAGATGCTGATGCTATTATAACACGTACTCGCACCATTTGCAATGAGAAACTACTTTCAGGATCATCTGTGAAATTTATTGCTACAGCTACCATTGGTTATGACCATATAGATACCGATTATTGCGATGCAACAGGTATTAAATGGACGAATGCACCTGGATGTAATTCAAAATCTGTGGAACAATATATTGCTTCAGCACTTTTGGTGATGGCTAAAAACAAAAATCTTACTTTAAAAGAATTAAGTATTGGCGTTGTGGGTGTAGGCAATGTGGGTTGTAAAGTTGCCCGTATTTGTGAAATTTTTGGAATGAAAGTATTGCTCAATGACCCTCCGAGAGAAAGGGTTGAAGGTTCAGATGCATTTGTAAGTTTAGAGCAAATAATGGAACAGGCTGATATTATAACCTTGCACGTTCCGCTTAATTTGAAAGGTAAAGATTCAACTTTTCATTTAGTTGACGAAGCTTTTTTCCTCAAATTAAGAAAAAAAATTATTCTGATTAATTCTAGTCGTGGTGAAGTAGTAGAAACAAATGATGTTAAAAATGCATTAAAAAATTCGATGATTTCTGCTTTCGTTTGCGATTGCTGGGAAGACGAACCATTTATTGACTTAGAATTGTTAACCTTGACTGATTTAGCAACACCTCATATTGCAGGATATTCGAAAGATGGAAAGGCCAACGGAACAAAAATGAGTGTGGATTCTATCAGCAAATTTTTTGCGTTAGGTCTCGATGATTGGCAACCATTTGGATTAGTTCCCCCTACAAATCCACAAGTTAAACTTGACGGTTTTGGATTGAGCGATCAAGAAATATTTTCTAAAACTATTTTAGCTACTTATGATATCAGAAGCGACGATAGAATTTTGAAAAATAACCCTTTGGGTTTCGAACATCAACGAGGAGATTACCCACTTCGGCGTGAATTTCCAGCATTTACAATTCAAGCTAAAAATGTAGAAAACCAAATTTTGGTTAAATTGAAAGAATTGGGCTTTATTTTTTAAAGAAAGTTTGTTCAATTGACAGATTATCAATTAACTAATTGAATTTTAAAAATAATGCAAATAAATCGAAATAAAACATTAAAATAATTTTTTATGAAAAAACTAGCAGACATTGGTTTAATTGGATTGGCAGTTATGGGCGAAAACCTTGTATTAAACATAGAAAGAAAGGGATTTACAGTGGGTATTTTCAACCGCACCGTTGCTCGTGTTGACGAGTTCATTGCTGGACGAGGCGCAGGAAAAAATTTGATAGGAGCTCATTCAATCGAAGAACTTTGTGCTACGCTCCAAAAACCACGGAAAGTTATGATGCTTGTAAAAGCTGGCAAACCTGTTGATGATTTTATCGAATTGATTATTCCTTATCTTGATAAAGGTGATATAATTATTGATGGCGGAAACTCCCATTTCACTGATACCATTCGTCGTACAAAATATGTCGAAAGCAAAGGCTTACTTTATATAGGATCTGGCGTTTCAGGTGGCGAAGAAGGCGCATTGCTAGGTCCATCGATGATGCCCGGAGGTTCTCCTGCTGCATGGACTGCAGTAAAAGAAATTTTTCAGGCAGTCTCGGCAAAAGTTGAAGATGGTTCATCATGTTGCGATTGGGTTGGCGAAGGTGGAGCAGGTCATTTTGTGAAAATGGTACACAATGGAATCGAATATGGTGATATGCAAATCATTTGTGAGGCTTATCAGGTTTTGAAAGAAATGTTGGGTTTAAGTGCCGACGAAATGCACGAAGTTTTTAAAGAATGGAATAAGGGTGATTTAGATTCATATTTAATTGAAATCACCCGCGATATTCTTGGATTCAGAGATGAAAAAGGTGAGGCTCTAGTCGAAAAAATTCTGGATACTGCAGGACAAAAAGGTACAGGAAAATGGACGGCTGTTGCAGCACTTGATGCCGGAATTCCATTGACACTTATTGGAGAATCTGTTTTTGCGCGTTGTTTATCAGCTCAAAAAGATATGCGTGTGTTGGCCTCCAAAGCTTTCGTTGGTCCCGATTCAAAATTTTCAGGTGACAAAAAACAAATGATTAATGACTTAAAAAATGCATTGTTCGGAGCAAAAATTATTTCTTATGCTCAGGGTTACAATTTAATGATGGAAGCTGCTAAAGAAAATAAATGGAACTTAAATTACGGTGGCATTGCGTTAATTTGGCGTGGCGGATGTATTATACGTTCAACATTCTTAGGCGATATAAAGAAGGCATTCGATATTAATCCCGGACTGGAAAATTTATTACTTGATCCGCATTTCAAAGACATAATTGAAAATGCACAAGCTGGATGGCGTCGGGTTTGTGCTTCAGCAATGACTTATGGAATTCCTGTACCAGCTTTGACTTCAGCACTTTGTTATTTTGATGGACTTCGCAGCGAACATTTGCCAGCTAACCTATTGCAAGCTCAACGTGATTATTTTGGTGCACATACTTACGAAAGGATTGACAAACCACGTGGCGAGTTTTTCCATACCAATTGGACGGGTCGTGGTGGTGATACAGCTTCTACAACTTATATAGTTTAAAAATAATACTGAATGATAAATCAAGCTGGATCAGTTATTACTGAAACAACCTGTTTTTTGAATTTAATAATTCATCCAACATCTGAATAACCTATTTGCATTAAATATTTTTAATATGGCATAATAAATAACATAATACAAACCCTAAAGTTATTGTGAGCCATATTCCTACTTTAAAAAATAATGAAATTGATTACTATGTCATCTTTCTTTAAAATTTTTAATTTATACACTCAATTGTTCCAGTAACTTAATATTCAAATTAACTTCTAAGTAGTAACAAGTATTTAGTTACGCGTTACAAGACTGTTTAGCTGGACATTAATTACATAAAACATATCAATAATTATTTCTTATTACTAATCTAATATTTAATAGTAATTAGTTCATTTTGCAACGAAAATTTTGATTTAAATACGAACAATAAATAAACTACTACATTTTAGTACAAAATTAAATTGAAATTTGTATAATGGGTGTACTAAGAAAAAATATTTTTTAAAAAAGTAAATAATTCAAATTACGAAAATTTACAAAAAATGATATTTTTAAAGTGTTATGATTTATAATCTTTAAAGCTAAGCATTTGGGTTAATTTGCTGTTTTCTGCTATTATTGAGTTCAATTTTTTATCATAGTGGACTCACTCGAAAAATGATAAATCAATTTTTCCACTTATGAGCCCACTCCGATTTGTGTTTTCTGAATGCAAATATGCTAAGTAGCTAATTAGCAATGAAAAATTAGTGCTGTAAATTTGAACATTGCCTCTTAGTGACTTATTGTTCAATAATGAAATATTGACTTATCATAGTGGACTCACTTATAAAACTAATTAATTTTTCAAGTTTACAATGTGTTTTACGTCATGTTTTAATTTTACAAAAAAACTTAATAAACTCATTAATAACCAATGGAGTAATACCAAGTCCAAAAAATATTGCCCATGCCCGAATATCAGGCATTTGCAAATGAAAGGCAGTTTGAATTGTGGGTAGCCCAACCACTGCAAGTTGCAACAATAAGCCAGCAACTATAGCTCCCACTAGGTACTTATTTGAGAATACTCCTATACTTAAAATGGACTTACGTTCATTCCTGAAAGCCAATGAATAGAACAATTGACAAACCAGTAACACCATAAATCCCATGGTTCGGGCGTAATCTAAAATGTCTTGAGGAACTTCCTTATCAAAAGGAGAAAATCCATGTTCGTAAAACCCAAAATAATAAGCCCCAATAGTTAAGAATCCAATCAGAAGTCCACCAAGTATAACGTGAATACTTGCACCATTTGCAAAGAAACTCTGTTTTGCAGGGCGTGGCTTTTCTTTCATAACGTCTGCATTTCCAGGATCCATTCCTAATGCAATGGCAGGTAGAGAATCGGTAATCAAGTTTATCCAAAGTAGTTGTGTAGCAAGAAAAGGTGCGTTCCAACCTAAAATAATGGCTATGAGTATGGAAATCACCTCGCCTAAGTTACATGTAATCAGAAAAATTACTGACTTTTTGATGTTATTATAAATATTTCTTCCTTGTTCAATGGCTGAAACTAATGTTGAGAAATTATCATCTGCAAGTATCATATCCGAAGAAGCTTTTGCCACATTGGTACCTGTAATACCCATGGCAATTCCAATATCAGCTGTATTTAATGATGGTGCATCGTTAACACCATTAATAACCTGAGTTCGGGATAAGAAAGTGTGTCAAAAAGTTGTATCATAGGAG
>JACDZH010000193.1 GCA_013426815.1 Paludibacter sp. | reverse complement strand
GGACTTTCTAATTTTAAAATAATGTATCAATGATTTTATAACTTATATAATGTCTTTTGTACTACAGTCAACCAATGTGAGCGACTACCAACATCAATCCCAGCAGCTTGTGGATTGCCTACTTCCATTTTAATAACTTCGTCTTCCATAAGCATTAATTTTTAAATTTTATAATACTAAATTACTAAAAAAAAATCAGTAACTGTTTAATCGAACAAACTTTGAAACACTTCTAGCGATTGTAAACCCTGAAAATCGGAGACATGTAGGCGATAATACTCTATTAAACTTTGCAGTTGTTTCACTCGATCTTCGCGTGAAAAATGTAACTCATGCATATTAGCATAATCTGCATGAAGCAAAGCAGCAAATTCAATCGTAACATCCGGCTGAAGATAATGTGAATGTAATGGCTTCTCTCTCAAAAAAACGCCATTTATCAAGTCAAAATACCTGGTTTCAACCTCATCCTGATTAGCTTCAAAGCCCAGATAACGAGTCAGTTTTAACAAAAAAACCAAATGAAAATTGGAAATTCCGTTTTCGGTGCAATCAAATTGTTGGATGGAATTTTCGAGAAAAAGAAATAAATTTTCATCTGGTTCTGTTTGACGTAAAGTCCGAAAAAGCATTTCGGATAGAAATAATGAAACTGCATTTTTGACCGGATGGTACGGAATAGTAACAAATGGAAATTCTATTCGAACATCCTTAATACGTTGTAATTCTTTTCCTGGAGTATGAAAAACGTCTAATTGTAAAATAGAAAATGGTTGTAAAAACGAAGCACGAAATACCGATTTTTTTTTGTTCACCCCATAAACCGTATATGATACGCGTCCAAATTGACGGGTATACATTGTGACAATAGTAGCCGAATCGGAATATTTGATGGAGCGAAGTACAATCCCGCTTGTTTTGAGTTGCATGATATACAAGGTTTAGTGTACAAAAGTAGCAAATTTATATCTACTCCAAAATTCAATCAATTTATCTTAATTTTTTCTGAAATAAAAACTTCAATCGATAAATCCCGAAGTGACTTTACAAATCACTTTTTCTTCGCAATTAACTGTCCGATTGCTTCTAAATTTATGAAGAGCTTTAACTTTTTAGTTTTTCTTCAAAAAATCTAGTATCTTTGTGGTAAATTGATGGAGTTATTTTTTCTGATTCGATGAGAATTTACCATTTATGTTAAAGCAACAATTACAACAGAAGTTACAACAAAAACTTTCGCCAGCTCAAATTCAAGTAATAAAAATGCTCGAAGTGCCGACTTTGGAGTTGGAAGAGCGTATTCGTCAGGAGTTGGAAGAAAATCCTGCTTTAGAAGAAGGTGCCGATTTGGACAATGAAAACAATGAAACAGAAGATGATTTTAATACCGAAGATGATGGAAATAATGAGGATATTGATTTTGAGGACTATATGGCTGACGACGATATACCTGATTATAAACTCAAAGCCAATAATTCATCCAAAGACGATAAACACGAAGATATTCCGTTTTCGATAGGGATGACTTTTCATGAATTTTTAATTGATCAGGTAGGATTATTGAAATTATCGGAGAAAGACCGATTGCTGACTGAATATGTAATTGGAAACATTGACGAAGAAGGATATTTGCGCCGAACTCCGGAAGCCATGGTAGATGATATAGTTTTTCAGGCAGGCGTGCAAACCACCGATGAGGAAATGTTCCGCGTTATTAAACTCGTTCGCAGTTTAGATCCGGCTGGTGTAGGTGCTTCCAATTTACAAGCATGCCTTCAACTTCAACTAGAACGAAAACCAGCAAATCCTCAAGTACTTTTAGCAAGGCAATTGATATCAGATTATTTCGATGAGTTTTCCAAAAAGCATTATGATAAAATTTTGCGTGGCATGAATATGGATGAAGTAATGTTGAAAAAAGTAATGAATGAAATTACACATCTCAATCCCAAACCAGGAAACGCCTGGGGTGGCAATATTCTAGAAAAATCGATGACGACCATAGTTTCTGATTTTATTTTAGAAAACGATGAAAATCATCTTACGGTTCATCTCAATAACAGCAATATTCCTGAACTGCGAGTAAATACTAGTTATAACGAATTGTTTGAAGACTATGCTGGTAACAAACAAAACCAGAGTAGTGAAATGAAAGACGCTGTGATGTTTGTTAAACAAAAGATAGACTCAGCGCGTTGGTTTATTGATGCTATAAAACAACGTCAACAAACATTGCTTACCACAATGATTGCTATAGTAAAGTTTCAGAAAGAGTTTTTTATCGAAGGTGATGATACTTATCTGAGACCCATGATTTTAAAAGACATTGCAGATATCACCGGTTATGATATTTCCACTATTTCGAGGGTAAGTAACAGCAAATATATTCAAACAGAATTTGGAATTTTTCCGGTAAAATATTTCTTTTCTGAATCGATGACCAATGACTCCGGTGAAGAAGTTTCGACCCGCGAGATCAAACAAATTTTATTACAATGTATTGAAAACGAGGATAAACAAAAACCTATTAACGATGACGCATTAGTTGCTGTGCTTAAAACCAAAGGGTATATAATTGCCCGTCGTACAGTTGCTAAATACCGCGAACAATTGAATATTCCAGTAGCTAGAATGCGTAAAGAAATTTAAAAAAGCCCCCTAAATCTCCTCCCGATATATCGGGATAAACTTGGAGGATTTAAAGACTTTTTCTGAGAATAACTAAAAGAACAAATTAAAAAAAATCTCGATTAATGAAATGGAGAATTACTGGTTACTAAATATAAAATATGAATTCAATTGAAAACGAAAGTACTAACATAAAGTCCCCCAAGGGGGATTTAGAGGGCTTATTCTATAATATAATTTCTCTTGTTTTTCAACCATTATTGATGCCAACTTTTGGTATGATAATGTTAATGAACATGGATGTGTTTTCGCCGCTTCCCGCTCAATGGCGATGGATTGCCATTGTGGGTACTTTTGTATTTTCTGGAATTTTACCTGCAATACCAATTCTACTAATGCTGAAACGTGGTGAAGTTAACGATTTGTTTATATCAAAACGCGAACAACGCACCATGCCTTACCTTTTTTCATTATTAGCTTATGTTTTTTGGTCCTTATTTATGTGGCGAACATTGACCTTTATTCCAACCTTTATTACTGCAATGGGAATTGGCTCGGCAATATCCATTTTTATAATTATTGTAATCAATCTTAAATGGAAAATCAGTGCGCATCTTGCGGGAATTGGTGGTTTGACAGGAGCTTTATATGGTGTTTGCTACCGAATGGCGATTAATCCAATCTGGTTGTTATCCATGCTATTGTTTATTTCTGCATTAGTTGCTATTTCGCGAATTGGGATCAAAGCGCATACTCCGGGACAAACTTTAGCCGGTTTTGTAATAGGTTTTGTTTGTGTTTTTATTCCTAGCTTATTTTACTAATTTAATTTCATAAAAATATCTCATAAAAGCTCTCAAAGTAGGTTTTGAGACTAAATTCAAAAAAATGATAACGATAGACCAACTGAAAAATGTGTTGGAGCGCGAGGATGCGTTGAGGAGGTATCTTTGACGTCGACTCAAAGCTAATACAAATAGAAGAAGAAGGGTTACGAACGCAAGTTCCCAATTTTTGGAATGATGCCAAAGCAGCTGAAGCGCAAATGCGCAAAGTAAAAGAATTGAAAAACTGGGTGGTTGGTTACAACGAAGTGAAAACTGCAACCGATGAACTTCAATTGACTTATGATTTTTTCCGAGAAGAAGTTACAACCGAAGAAGAAGTTGATGAAGCTTTTCGTCATGCACTAGGGTTGATTGAGACTTTGGAAATGAAAAACATGCTTTCGCACGAGGAAGATAAATTGGGAGCAGTAATCAAAATTGTAGGAGGTGCCGGTGGTACCGAAGCGCAAGATTGGGCACAAATGCTTTTCCGAATGTACCAACGTTGGTGCGAAAGACAGGGCTACAAATGCGAAATCACCAATATTCAGGATGGCGAAGAAGCCGGAATAAAAACGGTGACCATGCAAATTGAGGGCGAAATGGCTTATGGCTATCTGAAAAGTGAAAATGGGGTTCATCGGTTGGTACGTGTTTCACCTTTTAATGCTCAGGGAAAACGAATGACTTCATTTACTTCAGTTTATGTAGTTCCATTGGTCGATGACACCATCGAAATTGAAATTAATCCGGCAAATTTGACTTGGGATACTTTTCGTTCCTCGGGTGCAGGTGGTCAAAATGTAAACAAAGTTGAGACCGGTGTCAGGTGTCATTACAAGTTCAAAAATCCGGTTACAGATTTAATGGATGAAATTGTGATTGAAAACACCGAGAGTCGCTCACAATTTGGCAATAAAGACAATGCCATTCGCTTATTAAAATCCCAACTTTACGAGTTGGAACTCGAAAAACGGCGGGCAGAAACAGCAAAAGTAGAAGCAGGAAAAAAGAAAATAGAATGGGGATCGCAAATTCGCAGCTATGTATTTGATGACCGTAGGGTAAAAGATCATCGTACCAATTATCAAACTTCCAACGTTCAGGCAGTAATGGATGGTGATATAGATGCCTTTATTAAAGCATATTTGATGGAGTTTCCTGAATAATTCACGGTAAAATTATTTTATAAGTTTAAGTTAATAATTAATGAAACAATTGGTTCTTGTTTTTTTTCTGCTAAATGCTATAATGAGTTATGGTACAGATTATAGTGTCATTGACAATCAATCTAAATCAGTACCTTCAAATCTGAAAACAGCAAATGAAATTAGTCATTTTCTGACAAAAAATCACACAACAACTACCGATAAATTACGTGCCATTTATTACTGGATTTCGCATAATATACGATATGATTTGGATCAAATGAGTAGCAATAAACAGTATAACAACTCGCAAGAAATATTGGATGAAGTGTTGTTAAATCGTCGGGGAGTTTGCCAACATTATGCCGAATTGTTTAATGCCTGCTGTCAATTTGCAGGAGTTCAGTCGTATGTAATTTTGGGATATACAAGTCAAAATGGTAAATTAGACAAAATTAGTCATGCTTGGAATGCAGTAAATGTCGATGGAAAATACCATCTAATTGATGTAACCTGGGCTGCTGGTCATTTGGAAAACGGAAAATATAAATATGAATTTGATGATCAGTATTTTTTGATTTCTCCTTCTGAATTTATCAAAACTCATATTCCTTTCGACCCCATTTGGCAATTTTCGATTAATCCCCTATCACATAAAGAATTTGAAAATGCTGATTTTTCGAAACTAAAAATACCATCAAACTTTGATTTTAATGATTCGATAAAAGTAATTTCTAGGTTAAACTATTTGGATAAAACATTGAGAGAAAATCGAAGAATTATTCAAAATTGAATTTCAAATTCATTGATTCGAAATAAAGTTGCGAATAATCAACAAATTATTTCCAACGAAAAATATAATTTGTCGGTGGAAATATTCAATAAAGCAATAGTCGAATTTAACAATTATGTATCATTAAAGAACATGCAATTTCAAAGTACTTCACTCTCTGACGAACAAATTTATGGTATTTTATCTGTTGCAAATCAATATACTGAATCAGCAGAAGAAATTTTACGTTATTTAAATTCTGATTCAAAAGAACTGAATCGAATAATACAGGATTTGGAAACCAATATCAAAAAACTTAAAAAGAATATTGAAAATGAAGACGTTTTTATGAAACAATATATCAAAACGGCAAAACCGCTTCGAATATTTAATTGAACCAACAAATCACCATACAAATTTTTTCGGTCGTAAATAGGCATTCCCTTACCCTTTATCCTGAGTATTTGTTCATTTTGGGTACACATTGGAATTTTTACTTTTACTTTACCATCAAGGGTATTCATTATTTTATCACCACCAAGCAGTGCCGTAAATAAATCAATTGTTTGAATTGTTTTCAGGTCATCACCAATTCGTTCAAATTCGTTATTAGGTTTAACCTGCACACGAACCATTAAATCCCCGTTTTTCGCACTATTAAATTTTTACTTTTCCAAAACGTAAATAAAATTTACGTTTTTTATTTTACGCAGCAATATTTAATTCACTAATAACAAGCTTCATAGCATCGTTTATCATCGAATATGCTTTTTCAATATTTGATGGGTTTTCTGACTGTCCTTTTTTTGACTTTTCAATACTCATTGATAGCAAAGGGTTTACGAAATAGTCTTGATTAAATAGTGTCTGCTTAAAAACATCAAACCTATTGTTAATCAATATTATATCATT
>JACDZH010000192.1 GCA_013426815.1 Paludibacter sp. | reverse complement strand
GTCAAATTCATAAAATATTCTGTATCATCAACTTAGGGGTGCTGAGTAGTTACTAAATTTTATTCAATTTTGATTAACATAATTTATGCCCATTATAATAATATAAAGGCATATTAAATTGCTGATTATCAGCAATTAATTATTGTAAATTAGTTCCTGTCTGCGTTTTCTGTATTCAATAATTGGATTATAGCCAATTTTTAAACTTTCATCCATTTTCACTTCCGATTTTTTAGGTAATTGGGTTTCAACTACTCGTTTATCCTGACGCAAAGTGACGATATTTGATAATTTCATCAAATAATTTACAACTTGTTTTAATACAAGTATCGTAATGAATTTCTGATAATTGCGTAAGTAAATCAAACTATTCTCATTGTCAACCGGAACAAATGCAGCAAAAAATCTAATTTTATCGGAAATGAAATTTTGCCAGATATTCGGATAATGAAATTGAAGATGAAACAGATTCTCAAAATCTGAAATTTCATCGGGTTTCAAGGGTGCTGTTTTACCATCATCTACCTTATTATCAACATAAAAAGTAATCATTTCACCATCTCGCACAACTACTGGTCCATTTACCAATGTTTTGTTTCTGGCACCAATGGTTGTTTTATGCACAAAGGGTAAATGCACCACATCGAGTTGATTTTCGATGCAACGCGAATAATGAGCATTCCATGGATCGATAAATGTGGAATATGACATATCTGCCAGTTCCTTGAAAAAGAAAGGTTCATCGGTTTTTTGTTGTTATCGCCATACCAAATCCAAATTAATCCATAATTCTCGTAAGTAGAATATGTGTTCACTTTCATGCTTTCGGGAATTTTTGCATTTTTTCCATTTGCCGGAATTAGTTTTACTTTTACGTCTCCATCGAAAAGAAAGCCATGAAAAGGGCATTCCACTTTGCCGTCGACCAATCTACCACACGAAAGCGAAACACCACGATGACAGCATCTATCGGCAATACAACACACTTTACCCGCTTCGTCGCTCCAAAGCACCATTATTTCATTCAATCGGGTTACCTTTATTGGTTTTTTTGCTTTTATTTCCCGCGATTCGAGAATCACATACCATTGATTTCAAATAATTTAATTATCTAATTTTTAAACCTTTACTATTTGTTATTAACTACCATTTTTTCAATGCTTTTTCAATTACCGGTTTTACCAATGACTCCATAACTTCATAACCTTTAAACGTACAATGAACGCCATCTGAAGTAAATTCAGACTTCATTCCATTTTGCTCATTTGCTATAGAAGTAAAATAATCGAGATAAATAAATCCTGTTTTTTTACAATACTTTTTAATCATTTCGTTTAATAATGGAATTTTTATATTTGGTTCCATACTTTTTTTCCAGGGATAGTCATAAGCCGTTAAAAATGAGCATAATATGACCTTAATTCCATTTGCATTTGCTATTTCTGCCATCGACGAAAGATTATCCATAATCATTTCGAGTGTGGTAGGACCGGTATTTCCGGCAATATCATTGGTACCGGCCAAAATTACCACCACTTTGGGTTGTAAGGCTATTACATCCTGACGGAATCTAACGAGCATTTGTGGTGTAGTCTGACCACTTAACCCACGACAGATATATGGATTTTCGGAAAAAAACTCCGGTTTATTTTCTTTCCAACATTGTGTAATTGAATTTCCCATAAATACGACTCTGCTAC
Organism: Paludibacter sp.; assembly: GCA_013426815.1. Lineage (GTDB taxonomy): Bacteria > Bacteroidota > Bacteroidia > Bacteroidales > Paludibacteraceae > Paludibacter. The sequence continues at coordinate 4,590 of JACDZH010000192.1, read as the reverse complement.
TCGATGTTAGAAGGGATAATAATACAGCGTTTTCATCCTGATACCATTTCAGATTTGCCCAATCCTGCGCAATTAAATTAAAAAAAGAAAGTAGGAAAGAACACATAATTAAGAATTTAAGTTGATTTTTTGTTTTCATATTTTGATTTATTCTATTTTCAAATTTAAAAAAAATTATTTAAATTCGCTCATTAATATTGTTTGAATTGCAACATTATCTTTTTTACCAATTTTAAGTACACAGTTCTGAATTCGCTTCTTAAATTTCCAACAGGTCATTTGATTCAGCCCAAGTTGATCAGAATAATTGTTTGATGAAAATTCTTTACCCAAAACACAAACATTGTAAGCTATATAAAATGCTTTGTGGATTGGAAACTTGATGTTGTGAAACAAGGTATGTGAAGTGGCAGATTCCTCGGTTTTACATCGGGTGCAACGACGAGATGAAGGCGATTTTCCTTCGCAATAATTCGTATGACCACATTTACGGCAATTAAAACCTCCCTCCCACTTTAAATCTGCAATAAATTTAAATACTTTATCGTTGTCATGAAATAATTCCTGGGCTAATTCAGCAGAAATTTTATCTTTAAATATCATATTATCAGAATTTTTGGTATATTTGTTGAATTATTTTTTCTGCAAAGATAATAAAAATATTTCGGTGATACTATAATAATATTTCGGTGATACTATAATAATATATCGGTGATGCTATTGTAATATAAAAATAATTTTTTATCTTTGCACCGTAATAAAAATACCGAATTAAACTGAAGATCCAAAAAATGGAAAAAATATTAATTGTTGGTGGCGTTGCAGCAGGTGCATCAGCAGCAGCCAAAGCACGAAGAATATCTGCTACAGCCCAAATTACTATGCTCGAAGCAGGACCTGACATTTCATTTGCAAACTGTGGATTACCATATTTTATTGGTGGCGATATTGAAAGTCGTTCAAAGCTGATTTTGCAAAGTCCCGAAAGTTTTAAAGAGCAATATGATGTAATGGCTTATGTAAACACAAAGGTGACTCATATTGATAGAGTTGGTCATAAAGTTTATACAATAAATATTGAAAGTGGACAACATAAAACATTCAAATACACAAAACTAATACTTGCACAAGGCGGTCGTCCTATTACTCCCAATTTACCAGGAGTCGACTTGGAACATGTATTTACACTTTGGACATTGAAAGATATGGACAAAATTGCTAAACATTTAGATGAAAAGAAACCCAAAAATGCTGTTGTAGTTGGTGGTGGATTTATTGGACTGGAAATGGTGGAGGCATTGGTAAAAAGAGGTTTGAAAGTGAATGTAGTAGAAATGATGCCACATACAATAGCAATAATGGAGGCTGAAATAGCTGGATTTATACAAAATGAAATGCTAGCGTATGGCGTGGGAATTCACACGAGCACTGGAGTCACCGAAATTACGCCTCATGCAGTTAAACTCAATAATGGAAATTTGATAGATGCAGATATGGTTTTACTCTCCATTGGCGTTCGTCCAACTTTACAACTAGCTATAGAGGCTGGACTAGAATTGGGCGAAGCAGGTGGTTTACTTGTGAATTCGGAACTCAGAACCAAAGATTCTGATATTTTTGCAGCAGGCGATATGGTAGAAATTGAACATCGTGTAAATGGAAAAAAAGTGCGAATTCCACTTGCTGGTCCAGCCAATCGTCAAGGTAGAATAGCTGCAGAAAATGCCCTCGGTGGTAATCACAAATACAAAGGTGCTTTGGGAACTTCGGTTGTACGGGTATTTGAAGCAGTGGCTGGAACTACTGGATTATCTTTGAAACAAGCAAAATCTACCGGAATTGATGCTGATGCGGTTGTAGTACATAAAGAACATCATACATCTTATTATCCTGGTGCCGAAACTGTTACAACTTTATTGGTTTACGACCGTAATACCGGAATAATTTTGGGCGGACAAACAGCAGGATATAAAGGTGCTGATAAACGACTAGATGTTTTGGCAGCTGCCACGGCAGCAAAACTGACTATTCATGATATCGCCGATGTTGATTTTGCTTATTCGCCACCCATTGGTACAGCCAACGATGCATTAAATATGGCTGCTTACACAGCCGAAAATAAATTATCGGGGTTTAGTCCTTCAATAACTGTTTCGGAACTTGATAATTATGTTGAAGGGAAAAATCCTATTTATTTAGATGTGCGGGATGTTTTCGCTTTCAAGAAAAGCCACATAGAAGGTGCAGTTAATATGCCGCTGGAAGTATTGTCACAACAGCTCAAAACTATTCCTAAAAATTGTCCTGTGATTATTTATGACGAAACTGGCAAAAAAGGACACCAAGCAATTCGCACGTTGATAGGAGCCGGATTTAAAGATGTTACCAATATTTCGGGTGGACATACTTCATTGCAACGGCATGCAAGTACAATTGGTTTAAAAAAAATAAAGATCAATCAATTACCGGTTGAATATAAATCGATAATAGAAACAACAAAAGTTAAAGAACAAGAAACAATTATCAAAAAAGTAGATGATAATTCTCCAATAATTGTTGACGTGCGTACAGTTCCGGAATTTAAAGGTGATGCATATCCCGATGCTGTGAATATTCCGCTTGATGAATTGATGCAAAGACGCGAAGAACTAGGAAATAACCTTTCGCGGGACATAATTGTATATTGTGCTTCGGGTGCTCGTTCGGCTTATGCGCAAAGGGTTTTGGAACAGCTCGGTTTTTCAAACGTGAGAAATGGTGGTGGTTTAATGCAAATGATGTCGCATAGATAATTTACTGAATGTATATCGTTATAAAACAACTAATTAAGCTTAAAAATAGAATGTTCTCATTCTTAAAAAAAATATTTGAAGTTGCTCCCAAAGTCGACCTTGCAGAACTTGTAAAAGCAGGTGCTACAATTTTAGATGTTCGTACCAAAGACGAGTTTTCGTCCGGTCATATTAGAGGATCAGTTAATATTCCCGTTGATAAACTTGCCGGAAATTTAAATAAATTGAAAAGTAAAAATACTACCATCATAACCTGTTGTGCTTCAGGATCAAGGAGTGCATCGGCAAAAGGAATTTTGACCTCACACGGTTTTGCCAATGTATATAATGGGGGTAGTTGGTTAAGTTTAAGAAGAAAAATTGACATTTACTAATTAAGAAATAATGAAATCAGAGACAATAAATGAAAGATATACAAGTTTGAGCGAAACCTGTTGTTTCTTGTCGTGCGGAGGAGCAATTAAACATGCAAAAGCACAAATTGGTGAAATATGTGTTGATTTAGGCAGTGGACGAGGCATTGATGTTATACGTTTGGCAAAAGAAGTTGGCGAAAATGGATATGTTTTTGGTATCGATATTTCCGAAGGAATGATAGCAAAATCCAATGCTAATATCGATAAATTTGAAGTAATCAATGCAAAAATATTGAAAGCTGAATTAGAGCAACTACCTTTGGGAAGTGATACTGTAAATCTTGTAATTTCAAATTGTAACATTAACCATACAGCTGATAAACAAGCTGTTTGGAATGAAGTTTATCGGATATTGAAAGTTAGAGGTCGTTTTGTAGTAAGCGATAATTATGCAACAATGCCTATTGCCGATGAGTTCAGAAACGATCCTACGGCAATCGCTGAATGCTGGGCAGGAGCTGTTACTAAGGACGAATATCTGACTTCTCTTGAATTAGCCGGGTTCAAAAATATTATTGTTTACGAAGAATCAGCACCTTATGTAAAGGGGAATGCAGAAGTGGCTAGTTGGACGATTGAAGGAAGAAAAGCCCCCCTGCCCCCCCCAAAGGGGGGGGGTTCTAAGACCAATTTATTTTTATCAGAAACAAACATGACAAAAGGTTTATAAATTAAACCGAATACTCACCACAATAAAATAATAAATATTTATGAAAAGTGTAGTGAAAAAAAGTTGTGGTTGCAAAACCAACAGCTTTGAAACCAAAGTAGCACAATGTTGCGCTAAAGTTTCAATTATCGTAGCCGGTTGTCATGACTAAGCTATGAAAACAACCCCTAACCCTTGAAGAAGAATAAGATAGATCTTTCTTTCATGTCAGGGGTTAATTTTTAAATACAAATAAATTTGTCGAATATGACAGATAAATCCAAAAGCTTCGAATACCTAACTCCTAACTTACCAGGAGTTGGGGGTCATTTATCAAACCACAATATAATCACTCCTATAAAAGATTCGGAAGATTTTTTTATAGTGAATCCACTTTCAGGAAATGCTGATATAATTTCGGCTAGTGAAGTGAAAATGCTAAAAAATAAGCTTGACCCCAATAGAGAATTTTCTCAACAAGGCTATCTGACATACTAAGCGAAGGAAAAACGAGCATTTAAATTGGCTTATCTCGATTTTCAGGAAAAACGTGAAGCTGACGAAATCCAATTATTTTTTGTGCCAAATTATTCATGCAACTTTGATTGTTCATATTGTTATCAAGTGGGTTACAATCCGGTTCAGAAAGTAGTAACGAATGAAGTAATAAATGCTTTTTTTAATATGAGTATCGGGTGTTGTACCTAAAGAAAAAAGTTTACATTTGTCTTTC
>JACDZH010000191.1 GCA_013426815.1 Paludibacter sp. | reverse complement strand
TTTATGAAAGACAAATGTAACCATTTTTCTTTAGGTACAACACCCGATAATCATAAAAAAAAACACATAGCTTGATAATTATTTTCGTGATAAAACATTTCAATCCAAAAGACATTGAATACATAGCTATAAAACTTCTCTTATTTTCTTGTTAATCAATTTGTTTGTCGAAAGCAAAACAATAAGTTCTGAGACTTAAAATTCAAAGAAGATAACAAAGTGTTGGAAAAATACCTTTCTGATTTTACCAACATAATTCGTAAAAGAACCAATAAATAATTTGTAACGAACAATTTTATTGTACTTAAGCTATTTTACTAAACGAAAAATTGATGTAGTAAATATATTAACATTATAAGCACATGTTTGTACATAAAAAACAAATTATTTAATCCTATTTTCATGTTTATTGATTGAAAACACGAACATTTTGAAAGAAAATTTCTTTTTTATCGCACTTTTAGTCAATATATATTCGATTTAAGGTTATTTTCTGACAATCTATATGTTAAATATTGTTGTCACTTAAAAAAACTTTCAATCTGTGGTTATTTGTTTATTCTTCTTATTTTAAAGCAATTAAAAATATATATAATTGCAGTATTACTGCTTGATTTACTGAACTTTACGTAATAATAAAACAGTTAATATATGTTACTAAACATTGACAAATAAATTCGAGTTTTCTCAATTAACTACATATTGATAGAAAAAATATGCAGAAATATTCTATCTGTAATTAAAAACACTTGTTTTTTAATTTTTAATACCCTATTTTTGCAAACTGATTAATAAAGCTTAATCAGAAAACGCAAATAAAGAAGATTAATAAACAAAATGTTAAATTTATGAGAAAACTAACGTTCTTATGGGTCTGCCTATTTATGGTAGGCGTGGGTTTGGTTAATGCTCAAACAACATCCATTACGGGGAAAGTACTTTCCGCGGATGATGGGCAACCAATTATTGGTGCTACTGTAAAGGTAAAAGGTGCTACAATGGGTACAATTACCAACGCAGAAGGTGTATTTAAAATCAGTGTAAAAGAAGATGAAAAAAATCTTCTCATTTCGTACGTTGGTATGAAAACAATGCAGGTCCAGGCAAGAAACAACATGACTGTAACATTGGAATCGGATGCATTGTTGATTGATGAAGTAGTGGTAACTGCTTTGGGAATCAGTAGAGAGAAAAAGTCATTGGGTTACTCTGTTTCAGAAGTGAATAGTGATGAGTTAGTTAAATCTAGAGGTGGATTAAACAATCCAATAAATGCCCTTGTAGGTAAAGTTTCAGGATTACAAATTTCTGGTGCTTCTGGTCAAATGGGAGGTTCATCAAAAATTTTGATACGTGGTGCTAAATCAATCTCAGGAAATAACCAACCTTTGTTTGTAATTGATGGTGTTCCCGTTGAAGGAACAGACTTCAATACTACAGATGCTGCACGTGGTGCAGGTGGATATGACTATGGAAACCTTATTCAAGATATCAACCCTGACGATGTTGAATCAATATCTGTATTAAAAGGTCCTAATGCTTCTGCTCTATATGGATCTCGTGCTACAAATGGTGTAGTTATGATTATTACAAAAAAAGGTGCAAAAGGAAAAGGTCTAGGCATTTCTTTCAACACTTCAGTAGGGTTTGAAAAAGTGAATAAACTTCCTGAAATGCAAAAAGAATATGGTGGTGGTTATACACTTTCTGATCAAGTCATTAATGGTGTAACATATAAAATTCCAGATTATGGTATTGACGAAAGTTGGGGTCCAAAATATGATGGTTCACAATACCTATCTTGGTATGACTTGGCAAAATGGGAAGCTGCAGGCAAAGTTGGCAATCCTACAACTAGTGCATGGCAAGCACCTGCTAATGACATTGATAAATTTTTTGAAATGGGTGTAAATTTCACAAATAATCTTAGTATTGCTCAAGCAAATGAAAATTCTTCTTTCAGAGCATCATATACTAATTCAACATTAAAGGGTTATTTGCCAAATAGCTCGATGTCAAAAAACAGTTTTAACATAAGTGGTTCTGCTAAAGTTGCTAAAATATACGAATTATTTTCAAATGTTTCTTATTTGAATCAATCGGCTAAAGGTAGACCAGAAACTGGATATGGAGAAAATAATATAATGCAAAAATTCATTCAATGGGGTCAACGCCAGTTAGACATGAAAGAATTAAAATCATTGTATAAATTTCCAAATGGCACACAAGCTACATGGAATAGATCTGCATGGGATGATTCAACTCCTGCATATTCAAATAATCCATATTGGTCAAGATATATGAACTATCAAAATGACACGCGTGATCGTCTTTATGGAAACGCAGGTCTTAAGGTTAATCTCCTGAAAGATCTAACTGTTCAATATAAAGCTAGTCTTGATTTTTTTAGTGATAAACAGTTCCAGAGAAATGCAGTTTATTCACAAGAAGAATCTTATTATTCGGAAGCTCACAGACAACAATATGAATTGAATCATGAATTTTTAGCTCAGTACAATACTAAATTTAATGATTTTACATTAAGTGCTAATGCTGGAGGTAACATAATGTATCAACGTTTTCAAAGATTAGAAGGTAATTCTGTATCTGGTTTAGTATTACCTGAATTTTATAATTTAGATAATTCAAGAAGTGCAGCAAAATCGGTAAATTTTTTAAGAGAAAAAGCTATCAACAGTATATTTGCAAGTGCATCACTTGGTTATAATTCATTAGCATATTTAGATGCAACAATTAGGAACGATGTATCTTCTACATTACCAAAGGCAAATAATTCTTACATTTATCCATCTATTACAGGTAGCTTTATATTATCTGAGTTAGTAAAACAAGATTGGCTTTCATTCGCTAAAGTTCGTCTTGGTTGGGCAAAAGTAGGTAATGATACAGATCCTTATCGTGTATCGGATACATATTCATTCTATACAAGTTTTGGTGGTGACCATGCTTATTTATTACCAACAACTAAAAATAATAGTGATCTAAAACCAGAACAAACATATTCAACAGAACTTGGTTTAGAAGCCAATTTCTTTGACAATCGTGTAGGATTTGATGTGACATTGTATCAAAGTAAAACACTTAATCAAATTATTCCATTGTCTATCTCTGGTACTACCGGTTACACATCTCAAGTCATAAATGCCGGTGAAGTATCTAATAAAGGTATTGAAGTGATGTTTAAATTTTCTCCTGTTAAAATGAAGGATTTTGAATGGAACGTTTCACTTACAGGAGCCAGCAATCAAAACACAGTAATTGAATTATATCAAGATGTATCATATTATCGTTTGACAAATGCTCCTTTTAAAGTTGAAGTTGGAGCTTTTAAAGGTGAAAAATATGGTGTAATTATGGGCACTGATTATGTATATGATGCTAATGGTAATAAAGTAGTAGGTGCTAATGGTCTTTATACTTCCACAAGTGGTAACGTTCCTTTAGGTTCTGCTTATCCAAAATTAACTGGTGGTATGTTAAACACATTTAGATATAAAAACTTAGACCTAAGTATCCTGTTTGATGGACAAACAGGAGGTAAATACTTCTCAACATCTTATATGTGGGGAATGTACTCAGGTATGTTGGCTGAAACTGCAGGTTTGAATGAATTAGGAAATGAATTACGTAGTGATCCTGCAGCAGGAGGTGGCGTATTAGTGACAGGTGTTCACGCCGATGGGACTCCAAATACTACTCGTGTAGACGCTGAAACATGGGCTGGAAGTATGTATTCTGGACCTGCAGCTCAAAATGTATTTAAAAGCGATTTTATCAAACTTAGAGAAATAACAATAGGTTACACCATTCCGTTAAAAAAATCTAAGATTAACAGTTTGAAAGTTTCTGCCTATGGCAGAAATCTTGCATTGTGGGGTCCTGATACAAAACATTTTGATCCTGAATCTGCAACTACTAGTTCAGGAAACATTCAAGGAATTGAAGGAGGTGCACTTCCTTCAGTTGCAACATTTGGATTTAATATTGGTATTCAATTTTAAAATTAAACGAATATGAGAACATATTATAGAATTCTTTTTATTGTACTGATTGGCGTTTCAGCCTTATCTTGCAAAGATATGACAGAACTTAACATAAGCCCCAATGAGCCGTCTTCTGTCTCAACAGCGACTTTAATGACTGGATCACAGAAGAAAATGATGGATTATATTTACGATAACTGGTTTAGTGGGCGTCAAGCTCTACCTTATGCTCAGTATTGGTGTCAACGTACATATACCGAAGAAGATAGATACCAAATTCGTGAGTCTACAAATAACAATTATTTTAATCAGTTATATGTAGTTGCAGGTGATTTAAATCTTATCGAAGACTTAAATACAAATGCAGAAACTAAAAATTTGGCTTCAGCATCTGGTAATAACAATAACCAAATTGCTGCTGCTAGAATTTTAAAAGTCTGGTTAATGCAAGTAATGGCTGACACTTGGGGAAGTATTCCTTATTCTGAAGCATTCAAATTGAAAAATGGTATAAATTATCCAAAATACGATGATTTAACAGCATTGTATCCTCAATTTCTCACCGACCTCAATAGTTCAATTGCAATGATTGATGTAACGGAACCTGCATTTATTTCTGGTGATGTAATTTACGGAGGTGATGCCGGATTATGGAAAAAATTTGGAAATAGCTTGAAATGTCGTTTGGCTATCCGTCTATCTAAAGTAGATACAAATTGGAAAACTTATATTACTCAAGCCATAACATCAGGGGTGTTTACATCAAACGATGAAGAAGCTATGTTTAAATATATCACAGTTGCTCCAAATGAATCTTACTTTTATAGAGGTTTCTTTGTTGATGCACGAAACGATTTTTCTATTACAAAACCTTTCACCGATTTATTGAAAGGACAACGTGATACTTTGAATAATAAACTTCATCCATGGCCAGGTGTAAAAGATCCTCGTTTAGCAATTTACACTACTCCTAGAAGTGGTAAATATATTGGGTTACCTTATGGTTTACAAAATGCTGATATGACTTCTGCAATTAGAAATGCTGCTCCATCGTGGTATGCTGATCCTCCTGTAACACTGAACAAAGACTTTTCTATGCCTTTGATGACTTATGCAGAACTTTGTTTTATTTTATCAGAATATAACAATTTTGACAAAACTTGGTACGAAAAAGGGATTAAAGCTTCTTTTGATCACTGGAGTGCTTTGAATGGTTCACCAATTGATGATGCTACAATTACAGCTTATATCAGCTCAGTTAATGGTACAATTAATGCTGAAACAGTAGCAACACAAAAATATATACATTTGTATATGCAAGGAACTGAAGCATGGGCTGAATATAGAAGAACTGGATATCCTAAAGTTTTACTAAAACCATCTGAATATTCCTATGCAAAAGGTTCAACACTTTTAAAATTTACACCCATATCAGAGACTAAAGGTGATTTACCGGCTAGAGTAAAGTATCCAACAAATGAAAGTTCATTAAATCCTACTGGATTTAGTAATGCTGTTGCTAAACTACAAGATGGAACCAATAATTATTATTCAAAAATGTATTGGGATGTTAGAACTACTTCTAATCCTCATCCAGTGAATAAATAATTTAAGGATTTAATAGGCAATAATTGAAAAGGTATCAGATTTATTTCTGATACCTTTTTTGTAAATTATGGTGTAATTGACACCCGTTGGTGCAGATTTGCAATCTGTGCCAATGCAAAGCAATGATAAAAGTCTGAAATATTGCATATTGAACAAGGAACGGATTACAAGTCCGCACCTGTATGTGCCCGACAATCGAGTAGGAAGTGGGCGATTAATCGTTCACTGTCCTCTCACACCACCGTACATACCATTCGGTATACAGCGGTATTTTAATTTACACATAAACGGAGCGAAAATAAGTCGAGAAAAATATGTAACCTGCCTTTTTGATGGGATTCGTTACTGATAGAGGTTGATAAGATTTGGCTTTGGACGGTACTCCAATAGCTCCTTCTTGTATTAGAAAACATCATCGCTTGAAATCTGGATATCCCTAACTTCATAAGATTTTGAAAACGAGTTTTAATCCGTTTCCATTGTTTCCTAATGACCATCCGTAGTCGCCTACGATACCACCCGTCTATCTTCATTAGAAATTTTGTTTTGTATTGCAAACTTGTCCTACAACTTTTGCCTGATGATGTTCGTGTACCTCCGACCGGAAATTTACCGTTGGCTTCATTCAGAGTAAGCATTCGGTAAAGTCCGTCTTTTAAGGTTTCTATAAAAGTCAGAACTTAGC
>JACDZH010000190.1 GCA_013426815.1 Paludibacter sp. | reverse complement strand
AGAACCACGCTGAATAACAGCGATATATAATATTAATCGAAATAAAGTCTAATATATAATTTTGTCGACAAGCCAGAGGTTCATTAACAGAAACACTCGATCATTTAATTTGTGCATATTATGAAAACTACATTACAGTTGAAAAGCTAAATTACTTCAGAAATCAGTATACTTTATGTTTGAAACTTCTAAATGGGTATATTTCATACTTACAAAAAATGAAGTTAAATGAGTCCTCTAAACCAAAAAACTAACCGAATCAACCAATCAACTTAATTAACCATTCAACTATCCCTTCAACCAATTTGTCAATAGAATATTTCATAGCTAAACGCATTCATTTTCAGCAGGGTAAGAAAAATATTTCTCGTCCAGCCGTTCGTATTGCAACAATTGGAATTGCTCTGGGCTTAGCAGTTATGTTAATTTCGGTAGCAGTGGTGATTGGTTTTAAAAATGAAATTCGCAACAAAACCATTGGATTTGGCGGACATATTCAGATAACCAATTTCGACAATAACAATACTTATGCAATGCAACCAATTAGGGTAGATAATGCTTTGATTAAAAAAATTTCATCCATCGAAGGTGTAAAACATGTTGAACGTTTTGCCACTAAACCTGGAATTATAAAAACTGACACTGAATTTCAGGGAATTGTAATAAAAGGTATTGATTCCAATTTTGATTGGGATTTTTTTAAAGCAAATCTTGTATCAGGGAGAATTATTGATGTTTCAAAAAAAATACCCAGCAACGAGGTGATTTTATCGAGCTACCTCGCCGGTTTGTTGGGGTTGAAACTTGGCGACAGTTTTTTTACCTATTTTATTCAGGAACAGGTTCGAGCTCGAAAGTTTAAAATTGTGGGCATATATTCTTCCAATTTTATTGAATACGACAAATTTTTTCTTCTTGCCGATATGCGTCAGGTGCAAGCTTTAAATGATTGGGACTGTGAGTTGTTCAGTGGTTTGGAGGTTTTGGTTAATGATTTTGACCATATTGACGTACTTGGTGATAAAATTTATGATATAGCAGCCAATAAATTCAACAAGGACGGTAATTCATATTCAATACAGACCATTAAACAAATAAATCCGCAAATTTTTAGTTGGCTCGATTTACTGGATATGAATGTTTGGGTAATTTTGTTTTTGATGCTTGCAGTTTCAGGTTTCAATATGATTTCCGGATTACTCATTTTAATTCTCGAACGTACCAATATGATTGGCATATTGAAATCGTTGGGTGCTTCTGATTGGTCTGTTCGTAAGATTTTTCTCTATCATTCTTTTTTCCTTATTGGTAAAGGCATGTTGTGGGGAAATGTAATTGGACTTATAATTTGTGCAGTTCAATATTATTCCGGAATCATACCTCTCGATCCAGAAGCCTATTACGTGGCTACTGTTCCTATTGCTTTCAACTGGTTGTATATTTTATTACTAAATGCTGGAACATTGGTGGCTTCATTATTGATAATAATTGGTCCATCATATTTGATTACAAAAATTACACCGGCTAAAATTATTCGGTACGAATAAAGGTATTGTAAATCAGTTAACTTATTTTTAAAAAGTTTTGAAATTTGACAGATTTCTTGTTTAGCTTTCAACTAATTCTTACTTTTGCAAATTAAGGAATAGAAAATCATTTTTTAATAGAAATCTAATCCAATCCCGATTAGTAAAGGGTAGGATTGGTGATTAATTTCTTATGAAATCCAAAATTGAAACCCTTCGTCACGAACTTGAACAGCATAATTATAATTATTATGTTAAGTCATCTCCAACCATTTCCGACTTTGAATTCGATGCCAAACTGAGGCAATTGCAAGAACTTGAAGCACAATTTCCTGAATTTTTTGATCCAAATTCACCTACACAACGCATTGGAAGCGATATTGCAAGTGGTTTTGAACAAGTGGCACATGTTTATCCTATGCTTTCGTTAGGAAATACATATTCCGGTGGTGAAGTTCATGAATTTTACGAAAGAGTACGTAAAGGATTAAATGATGATTTTGAACTTGTTTGTGAATTGAAGTACGATGGAACCTCAATATCGTTGACTTACGAAAATGGCTTGTTGGTGAGAGCTGTAACACGTGGCGATGGTGAAAAAGGGGATGATGTAACTGCCAATGTGAAAACTATTCACAGTATTCCATTACGTTTGCATGGAAATTTTCCTGTAGGTTTTGAGATTCGTGGAGAAATTCTAATGCCTTGGGCAGTTTTTGAAGCACTTAATCGTGAACGTGAATCACAGGAAGAACAACTTTTTGCCAATCCACGAAATGCAGCTGCAGGAACATTAAAGCTTCAAAATTCAGCTGTTATGGCTTCTCGGAAGCTCGATGCTTATTTTTATTATTTATTGGGCGAAAATTTACCGGCTTCATCTCATTTCGATAATTTACAAGCTGCACATTCATGGGGATTTAAAATCTCAGATGCCATGAAAGTCTGCAAAACAATTGATGAGGTTTCGGAATTTATACGGTATTGGGATGTTGAACGAAAAAATCTTCCGGTTGCAACCGATGGTATCGTAATCAAAGTCAATTCATTATTGCAACAACGTGCGCTTGGTTTTACTGCAAAATCACCCCGTTGGGCAATTGCTTATAAATTCCAAGCCGAAAAAGCACTTACCCGACTTAATTCCGTTTCGTATCAGGTGGGTAGGACAGGAGCTGTAACACCTGTAGCCAATCTCGATCCGGTACAACTTTCGGGGACGACCGTGAAACGTGCAACACTTCACAACGCCAATATTATTGAAAGTCTCGATTTATATGTTGGTGATATGGTTTTTGTGGAAAAGGGCGGAGAAATTATTCCAAAAATTACCGCAGTGGATAAAGATGCACGTTTTTTGATTGGTGATAAAGTGAAATTTATAGAAAAATGTCCTGAATGTGGAGCTACTTTGGTTCGATTTGAAGGTGAAGCTGCCCATTATTGTCCAAATGAAAATGCTTGTCCGCCTCAGATAAAAGGAAAGATGGAACATTTTGTGAGCCGTAAAGCAATGAACATTGATGGATTGGGAAGTGAAACAATTAATTTACTCTACCAAAACGATTTACTGCATAATATTGCCGAAATTTTTACATTGAAAATTCCTGACTTGATTCGTTTGGAACGTTTGGGAACAAAATCAGCTTACAACATTCAAGCAGGTTGTGAAAAGTCAAAAGAAATTCCATTTGAACGCATTGTATATGCTTTGGGCATTCGCTTTGTAGGCGAAACCATTGCCAAAAAGCTGGCTTTTTCGTTTAAAAATATGGAAGCGTTGGAACAGGCTACTTTTAATGAATTGATAGCTGTGGATGACATTGGCGAACGAATTGCACAAAGTGTAATACAATATTTTGCCGATTCGATGAATATTGAAACAATTAACCGCTTGAAGTTGTTTGGTTTACAAATGAGACTTTCCGATGAGAAATTACAAGCTCATGGAACATCCCTTGATGGTTTATCAATTGTGATTAGTGGCACTTTTTCACTTCATTCACGCGACGAATATAAATCAATGATTGAAATGAATGGTGGTAAAAATGTTGGAAGTGTTTCTTCAAAAACTTCTTTTATTCTTGCCGGTGAAAATACGGGACCCGAAAAACTCAAAAAAGCAGAAAAATTAGGAGTTAAGTTGGTTGATGAAAAAACTTTTTTATCTATGATTAATAATGAAATACAAACAAATATTAATCAGACAGGACTATTATTTTAAAACAATACTATGTTAAGTAAAATAAATGACTATTTATTTCGGAAACATGCTCAAAAATACCTGAGTTTAACACCTCGTGAACATCGTTTTGTAAATTACGACAAGGCAAAAACTGTACTTTTATTATTCGAAAGCGATTATACCGAAAAAAATCCCGTTATCCGCAAAATGATAGCATCCTTACAGCAGGATGGCAAAAAAGTAGTTGCCTGGGGTTTTATTGATAAAAAAGAAATCACCACATCTATATTGCCAGATTTCAGGATATTACACCATCAGCAAACCGATTTTTTTCACAAGCCGTTGGTTACTTTTTTAAATGAATTGGATAATTTAACCTTCGATTTATTAATTGATTTGTCACTTCGACCAATTTTACCACTCGAATATTTGGTTGTGTATGCCAATGCTATTTTTAAGGTAGGTTTGCGGAAAAACGATTTACCGATATTCGATTTTATGATTGACATTGATACTACTATTGTTTCTGAAGAATCTTCCGAGATTATTACAAATGAAAATTACCTTTATAATCAAATAATTTTTTACCTCAAAAGCATACAAACAAACGATTAAAAGCTTACTTTTGCAAACTAAATGAAGTTCTTCAAAAGATGATCAACAATAAACTGACAGGAATGGGCGTTGCGCTGATAACACCTTTTAAAAATGATGAATCAATAGATTACGATGCTTTGGCTCGATTGGTTGAGCTTCAGATTAAAAGTGGTACCGATTATCTGGTAGTATGTGGTACAACTGCCGAAACCCCAACCCTTACTGAGCTGGAAAAAGAAGATGTAACACGTTTTGTAGTCCAAAGTGCAGTTGGTCGGTTGCCTATCGTGCTGGGTGTGGGTGGAAACAATACCAAAGAAGTAGTCGAAAGACTAAAAACTTCAGATTTTAAAGGTATTGATGCTATTTTATCGGTAACGCCTTATTATAATAAACCATCACAAGAAGGTCTCTATCAACATTATGCTGCTATTGCAAAAGCATCGCCACTGCCGGTAATACTTTACAATGTACCCGGTAGAACCGGTGTTAACATGGCTGGTGAAACCACATTACGTCTGGCAAAGGAATTCAAAAATATATGCGCCATCAAAGAAGCATCGGGTAATTTTACGCAAATAGACGAAATAATCAAAAATAAACCAGCTGATTTTATGGTTATTTCAGGTGACGATGGCATTACATTTCCACTGATAACTTTAGGAGCAAAAGGCGTAATTTCTGTTATTGGAAACGCTTTCCCACGCGAATTTAGCAGAATGGTGCGACTGGCTTTACAAGGCGATTATTTTAGCGCACGTCAAATACATCATCATTTCAACGAGTTGAATCAATTGCTTTTTGTTGAAGGAAATCCTGCCGGAGTAAAAAGTATGCTTGCGGTAATGGGCTTTATTGATAATAAATTGCGATTACCACTTGTGCCCAACACAATTAAAACCTATGAGAAAATCCGCATCGTACTCAATGAATTGAATATCAAATGTTGAAAAATTGATAATTTTGATTTATTTTATAATCTAACAAATTGTTTATCTGCATTTTATAAAACATATTCCCTGATTAATTTATTTTACTCACCGAAATTCTCAAACTTGTTTAGTATTATGTCTTGTTTAATAATCAATTTTAATTTGATTATTAACTATATTCGTAATTTTTCACCGTTAATTTATAATTACTAAATTATGAAATCTTCCAAGAGAAAATCTTAAAAAAAAAATCTATTAAAAAATTTACTTTCAACAAGTTTATTCTGTTTTTGTTTTTGGCTGTGATAGCCGGTGCAGTCGTCTTTCTAATCCATCCATCCAACTATTATATTCACAGGGCTTTAATGCAACGAATGCCAAAAATTGACCAATATACCATTTTTAAAAACAGGGTCGTAAAAGCTAACAATCCACAACCATGGAAGTTTGCCAAAGATATTGAAAATAAACAAATTGCACCCGAATTTAATGAAGATTTTTCAAAATATGAAACGGTTGTTTTTGTGGTAATTCAACACAATAAAGTATTACTGGAACAATATTGGAACAATTATACCCCACTGAGTTTAAGTAATTCATTCTCGATGTCGAAAAGTCTCGTTTCGCTTTTGGTGGGATGTGCCATTATGGTCGCTCGACCGTAAAGATGGTATGGAAAAAGCCTATTGCTGCTTTAATACCAACGCCCGAGATTTTGCACGTTTGGGTCAATTGCTGCTAAATAAAGGATTTTGGAATGGAAAGTTTGTAGTTGATTCGGTATATATATGTCAAGCAACAACACCTGCCATTTGGTTACAATATACACCAAAGCTGTTTGATGGAAAAACTTTTTCAACCTATTCAAAACCTTTACTTTCTATGGTTATCAGTTTTGGTTAGACGATTATCGTAGATTGAAAATTCAGTAAATGCGTGGCATTCTAGGTCAATATATTTTCATTATCCCAGAATTGGATGCCGTTGTTGTTCGTTTGGGAAAAAAAAGAGATAAATAATAGACTTTATTTCGATTAATATTATATATCGCTGTTATTCAGCGTGGTTCT
>JACDZH010000189.1 GCA_013426815.1 Paludibacter sp. | reverse complement strand
CTTATAACAACAATAAATTTTTAAATACCGCTTTTAGCGGACAACAATGATTTAGAATTTAAAATTATCGTGTTTTTTCGTTTAATCTGTTCATTATTAGTGCTAATTATTTTCATTGTAAGTTCATAAATGCAATATTAATTATACTTAATTCTACTTTATTCTACTTTGAGAGATTAAAGATTAATTTTCAAGGAAAGAAATTCAAAAGAAAAGCAACGCGGATTTAACGGATAAAGCAGGTTAAAACAGATATAAATTGAAAAAAAACAGTTATAATTCGGATTCAAATTTTAACAAGTCAAAATTAGGATGAAATAAAGAGACTCTATAACTTCAATCTGCAAATTTCATTTGTGAATTTTTTTTATCCGTGTTTAAATCAGTTACATTTCATAAAATAAACAGCTAAATCCGCGTTACTATTTCTTTTTGAGATAAATCTGTCAAAGTAGAATTAAGATTTAATCTTCATTCGGATGAAAATTGTAACAGTAATCAGCCGTTTTTAGTATTAATTTTGAGTTAAAACCATCAATTTCAATTAATTAATAAAAACGTCCAAAAAATGGATATATATACCAAATTTTGAGTATTTTTGTTGCATCAAAAACATAAAATCAATATTAGTATGAACATCACCGAACGTTTTTTGAAATATGTCAGCTTTACAACAACTTCCGATGGAAACACCAATATGACACCGAGTACTCCGGGACAAATTATTTTTGCTCAATATTTAGCTGAAGAATTAAAAAAAATTGGTTTAGATGAAGTAGATGTTGATAAAAATGGCTATGTTATGGCCACATTACTTGCAAATACTGACAAACAAATTCCTACAATTGGATTTATTGCCCACATGGATACTAGCCCCGATATGAGTGGAAAGCATGTAAAAGCCAGGATAATTGAAAAATATGATGGAAATGATATTTTACTCAACCAAGCTAAATCAATTGTTTTTAAAACAAATAAATATCCTGAAATTCTTCAATATAAAGGACAGGATATTATCGTAACTGACGGTACAACCTTACTTGGTGCTGATGATAAAGCTGGATTGGCAGAAATTGTGACTGCAATGGAATATCTAATGGAGCATCCCGAAATTAAACACGGAAAAATTCGCATAGGTTTTACTCCAGATGAAGAAATCGGTCAGGGAGCTGATCATTTTGATGTTTCCAAGTTTGCTGCCGAATGGGCTTATACCATGGATGGGGGTGAAATTGGAGAGTTAGAATATGAAAATTTCAATGCTGCTTCAGCAAAGGTGACTTTCAGAGGTATTAATGTACATCCTGGCTATGCTCGTCATAAAATGTTGAATTCTATGAGAGTAGCTCATCAATTTGCCACAATGATTCCACGTCATGAAACACCTGAACATACCGAAGGTTACGAAGGTTTCTTTCATTTGGCAAATATGGAAGGAACGGTTGAAAAATCGACTTTAAATTATATTATTCGTGACCACGACCGTGATCGTTTCGAACGCCGAAAAAAGGAATTCGAGCATTTAGTTAATAAAATCAATGCAGAATTTGGCGAAAACACAGCCATTCTCGAAATGGTTGATCAATACTACAATATGCGTGAAAAAATTGAGCCGGTGATGCATATTATCGATTTAGCATTCGAAGCCATGACTGAAGTGGGCGTAACTCCAAAAGTGAAACCAATTCGTGGTGGAACTGATGGTTCGCGTCTTTCGTACGAGGGTCTACCATGCCCTAACATTTTTGCCGGTGGTCATAATTTTCATGGTCGATTTGAATATGTTCCAGTTCAATCCTTGGAAAAAGCTATGCACGTGATTGTAAAAATTGCCGAAAATGTTGCAAAATAAAAATATAAATGGATATAAATCAAATATTTGAAAACAATAGACGTTGGATATCAGATAGACTAAAAATTGATAGTAACTATTTTGTAAAATTATCGAAAAGTCAACATCCCGAAGTTCTTTATATAGGTTGCTCTGATAGTAGGGTGAGTGCAGAAGAATTAATGGGCGTTCAGCCAGGTGAAGTTTTTGTGCATAGAAACATTGCGAATATGGTTCCAAATACCGATTTAAGTGCAATGTCAGTTATTAATTATGCAGTTAGCCAACTCAATGTCAGTCACATAGTAATTTGTGGACATTATGGGTGTGGTGGTGTAGTAGCTGCTATGCAATCGTCAGATTTTGGCATTCTAAACCCATGGCTTAGAAATATACGAGACGTTTACAGATTGCATAAAACGGAGCTAGACTTAATAAATATTACTGAAGAAAGATATAAAAGACTTGTAGAACTGAATGTTGAGGAACAATGTGTTAATGTTATAAAAACTTCCGATGTACAAAAAGCTTATAATGAACGGAAAATTAAAGTTCATGGTTGGGTATTTGACATTCATTCAGGTAAATTAATTGATTTGAAGATTGATTTTGATAAAATTCTTAAAAAAATTATGGAAATATACCAAATAATATAAAAATAATTATGCCTAATCTAGAAATAAAAAGTACACCATTTACCAAATTTCACATTGCTTTAGGTGCTAAAATGCACGAATTTGCAGGCTATAATATGCCTATCGAATATTCTAGTGGAATTTCTGATGAACACATTACTGTACGAAATAATGTGGGTGTTTTTGACGTTTCACACATGGGAGAATTCTGGGTTAAAGGTGAAAAAGCATTTCCATTTTTACAAAAAATTACTTCCAACGATGTTTCACTAATTCCAATCGGAAAAGCACAATATTCCTGCTTTCCTAATGGCAAAGGTGGAATTGTGGATGATTTACTGATTTATCATTACGAAATGAATAAGTATTTACTTGTTGTTAACGCTTCAAATATTGAAAAAGACTGGAAATGGTGTTTGACCAACAATACTGAAGGAGCAGAACTCGAAAATGCTTCAGACCATATGGCACAATTAGCGGTTCAGGGTCCAAAAGCTACAGAATTGCTTCAGAAACTCACTTCATTCAACCTTTTTGAAATCCCATATTATGGCTTCAAAGTTGGTAATTTTGCCGGTGTCGATAAGGTAATTCTTTCAAATACCGGCTATACAGGTGCCGGTGGGTTTGAATTGTATTTTTACCCCGAGTATGGTGAAAAAATATGGAATGCATTATTCGAAGTTGGGGCGAAATACGGCATTAAACCTATAGGTCTTGGAGCTCGCGATTCACTGCGACTCGAAAAAGGATTTAATTTATATGGAAATGATATTGACGAAACCACATCGCCTATCGAAGCCGGACTGAGTTGGATTACTAAATTTGTAGACGGAAAAAACTTTATTGATCGTGATTTACTCGAAAAACAGAAGAAAGATGGAGTTATTCGCAAATTAGTCCATTTTGAATTGAAAGATCGAGGTATTCCACGTCATGGTTACGAAATTGTAAACGAAAATGATGAAATTATCGGACATGTGACTTCGGGAACTATGCTACCAGATACTAAAAAGGGAATTGGAATGGGTTATGTGCAAACTATATATAGTAAAATTGATTCCAAAATTTACATTAAAATAAGAGCCAAAAAGACGGAAGCTATTGTTGTAAAATAGCACCAACAAGTTATAAAAAAAGGTTTTACCATATCAGTAAAACCTTTTTTTTTGCTTCTATTCAAAACACTTATAATTCAATTTTGTTGGTGTTTTTAGTTTTAAGTTCTTCCACAATTGCATCAAGAACGGCTACAGCAGTCATATTCACTATGTCACGTACCGAACTTTCCACATCTAAAATATGAACCGGTTTATTCAAACCCATTTGAATCGGACCAATTGATTCGGCCAATCCCATTTCAATCATCATTTTATAAGCAGTATTTGCCGAACTAAGATTAGGAAAAACCAAGGTATTTACATTTTTACCCGCAAGCTTCGAAAATGGGAACTTTTTATCGCGAAGTTCTTTATTCAATGCAAATGTCACCTGCATTTCACCATCTACTATCATTTCGGGATATTTTGTATGTAAGATATCAACCACTTGATGAACACTAGCCGGACTTCCTTGTTTATCAGATCCAAAATTGGAATAGGAAAGCATAGCCATTACCGGTTCATGTGCAAAAAACTTCACTGTATCATGTGTAAGCTTTGCAATATCGATTAAGGCTTCAGCGTTTGGATGACGATTGAAAAGCGTATCAGCCAAGAAGAAAGTACCTTTTTTAGTATTCATTATGTGCATAGCAGCAATATGTTTTAGTCCATCACGCACACCTATTACATCTTTTGCAGCCTGCACAGAATCGGCGTATTTTGTATAAACTCCGGTAATGAGTGCATCAGCATCACTTGTTTCTACCATCATCATACCAAAATAATTACGTTCGTACATTTTTTCGAAAGCCTCATCGTAAGTCATTCCATCGCGATTTCTCTTTTCAGAAAGCTTTTGAGCATACATTGCACGGCGTTTTTCTTCTCTGTCGTGACGTAAATTCACAATTTCGATACCGGTCAAATCTATATCATTTTCGGCAGCAATACTAGCAATTTTTTCTTCATTTCCGAGTAATATTGGGAAACAAATACCTTCGGCAAGAGCAGCTTCGGCGGCTTTTATCATGTTGATGTGATTCGATTCAGAAAAAACCACTCGTTTTGGATTTTGACGAGCCGTTTCGTAGAAACGACGCAACATTTTATTGTCATGACCCATCAATTCACGCAATTTATCAGTATAGACATTCCAATCTTTAATTTCTTTGCGGGATACTCCCGATTCCATGGCAGCACGAGCCACTGCCGGTGCAACTACGGTTAATAATCTAGGATCTAGTGGTTTAGGAATAATATAATCGCGTCCAAAAGTGATACGCTTCAAATCATACGCTGCATTTACTACATCAGGCACAGCTTGCTTAGTCAATTCGGCAATGGCGTACACAGCAGCCAGTTTCATTTCTTCATTGATACATTTAGCTCGAACATCCAACGCACCACGGAAGATATAAGGAAATCCCAGTACATTATTAATTTGATTAGGATGGTCGGAACGTCCTGTTGCAAAAACAATATCTCGTCGAGCCGACATAGCATCTTCATATGAGATCTCAGGGTTTGGATTAGCTAATCCGAATACTATAGGATTTGCATTCATCGAACGCACCATTTCTTTTGTTAAAACATCCGCAATGGACAATCCCAAAAACACATCAGAATCCTTTACAGCTTCGGCAAGTGTGGTAATGGTTCTATCAGTAGCAAAAGGTTTTTTCCTTGAGTTTAAATCGGTACGTTGCTTGTTGATAACTCCCTTAGAATCTACCATAACAATATTTTCTAATTTTGCACCTAACAGCATATATAATTGAGTACATGAGTTGGCAGCTGCACCTGCTCCATTTACTACAATTTTTACGTCTTCAATTTTCTTTCCAACAAGTTCCAAAGCATTTATCAAACCAGCTGAAGAAACAATAGCAGTTCCGTGTTGATCGTCGTGCATCAATGGAATATCCAATTCTGCTTTTAGTCTATCTTCAATTTCAAAACATTCCGGAGCTTTAATATCTTCCAGATTGATACCACCAAAGGTTGGAGCTATTGCTTTCACTACTTGAATAAATTTTTCGGGATCAGTCTCATTCACTTCAATGTCGAAAACATCAATTCCTGCAAATATTTTAAATAACAAGCCTTTTCCTTCCATAACTGGTTTTCCGGCTAAAGCACCAATATTTCCAAGACCAAGGACAGCGGTTCCATTAGAAATTACTGCCACTAAATTCCCTTTTGATGTATAGTCGTAAGCAGTTTCGGGAAATTTCTCAATTTCTAAACAAGGTTCTGCAACTCCGGGTGAATATGCTAAAGATAAATCACGTTGCGAACTGTAAGGTTTGGTGGGAACAACCTCAATTTTTCCAGGTTTTCCTTGTGAATGATAAAGAAGTGCTTCTTCTTTTGTTACTTTTGCCATAATTGCTTAATAGAAATAATATGTAATATAAATATATAGATATTTTTAAAATTGCTGCAAATTTACAAAATTAAACGTCAATATGAAAGTATTTTTATGAAAAATTTAGATGTGTCCTCTCATAAAATGAGCAATATGCTAATAACACTGATTATTGCAAATGAACACAAATATATAAACTATTATTAATCAATATAATATCATTTTTTTTACAGATTTACGTTTTTTACATTCAAAAAAATACTTTTCTGATTCCCCATATAAGTAATTAATAATTAACGGTTCTACCCTTAATTGTGTGGATTTTTGTATATTTGCAAAAAACTACCCCTATATGCAAGAATACTTTTTTGACAGA
>JACDZH010000188.1 GCA_013426815.1 Paludibacter sp. | reverse complement strand
CCGTGGCAAATAACGATTGATCCTTTTCTAGGGGTGCTGAGTAGTTACCATTTGTCACAAAAAACCTTTTATAAATTATTAAATAATTAGTGAGTAGTAGAATTATTTTTCTATTTAATATTTAGATTGAATTTTATTTTGGGAAATATTTTCACAAGATGATTTTTTTATCTTATTGATATATAATTATTTATATAATATATTGGAAAACTTTTCTATTTTTTTTGCAAAATGAATAATTTTATAATGGAAATATAAGAATAAATGTCTAACATTGTAGTCCGATTTATAAGTAAACATATTAACTTATAAATCATTTATTATAATCTAATTAAGTAATTTATATTGTGGAAAAGAAAACATTTACTTCCGAAGAGATTCGCTTGGCATCATTTGAGTATTTCAAAGGCGACGATTTAGCAACAAAAGTATGGGCAACCAAATACGCATTAAAAGATTCGTATGGTAATACATACGAGTTAACTCCTGACGATATGCATCGTAGATTGGCATCAGAAATAGCCAGAATTGAAAAGAAATATCCTAATCCTTTAAGCCAAGATGAACTTTTCGAATTATTTCGTGATTTTAAATACATTGTACCTCAAGGAAGTCCTATGACCGGAGTAGGAAATAATTATCAAGTTGCCTCGCTTTCAAATTGCTTTGTAATAGGTTTTGATTCCGATTCAGATTCCTACGGAGCCATTATCAAAATTGACGAAGAGCAGGTTCAATTAATGAAACGCCGAGGTGGGGTTGGTCACGACCTTTCACACATTCGTCCAAAAGGTTCTCCTGTAAAAAACTCAGCACTCACATCAACCGGAATAGTTCCTTTTATGGAGCGTTATTCCAATTCAACACGTGAGGTAGCACAAGACGGACGGCGTGGGGCATTAATGCTAAGTGTATCTATTAAGCATCCGGATTCAGAATCGTTTATTGATGCAAAAATGGAGTCGGGTAAAGTTACCGGTGCCAATGTATCGGTAAAATTGCACGACGATTTTATGGAAGCTGCCATTAATAATCAGGCATTTACACAACAATATCCGGTTTTGTCAAAAGAGCCATGGTACACTAAAGAAATAGATGCGAATGCATTGTGGAAAAAAATCGTTCACAATGCTTGGCAATCGGCAGAGCCGGGAATTCTTTTTTGGGATACCATCATTCGAGAATCTGTGCCCGATTGTTATGCCGATTTGGGCTACAAAACGGTTTCGACTAATCCATGTGGAGAAATTCCCCTCTGCCCCTATGATAGTTGTCGTTTATTGGCTATCAATTTATATTCATATATCAATCATCCTTTTACTCCCGAAGCATATTTCGATTTCGAATTATTCCAGAAACATGTTGGTTTGGCACAACGCATAATGGACGATATTATCGACCTCGAAATGGAGAAAATTGATAAAATTATTGATAAAATACAAACTGACCCTGAAGATGATGTAATAAAAAGTACAGAATTTCAACTTTGGGAAAAAATAAAACTTAAAACATCTCAGGGACGTCGTACCGGTGTTGGTACCACTGCCGAAGGTGATATGCTGGCTGCATTGGGTTATCGTTACGGAACAGACGAAGCTACTGACTTTTCAGAAAAAGTGCATAAAGCAGTTGCTCTGGCAGCCTATCGTTCGTCAGTTACTATGGCAAAAGAGCGTGGTGCATTTAATGTTTATGATGCAAAACGCGAAGAAAATAACCCATATATTCAACGTTTACGCGAAGTTGATCCCGAATTATACAAAGACATGGTTCAATTCGGACGTCGCAACATTGCTTGTCTAACCATTGCTCCAACCGGAACAACAAGTATTATGACACAAACAACTTCAGGAATTGAACCGGTGTTTATGCCTGTTTACACCCGAAGACGTAAAGTGAATCCAAACGATAAAAATGTGCGCATTGATTTTGTTGACGAAAACGGCGATTCATGGGAAGAATATATTGTGTTTCATCATAAATTTGTTACATGGATGGAGGCAAATAATTATCCTACAGCAAAAATATATTCCAAAGAAGAAGTTGATGAAATGGTTGCAAAATCGCCTTACTACAAAGCAACAGCCAACGATGTTGATTGGATGAAAAAGGTACAAATGCAGGGACGAATTCAGAAGTGGGTGGATCACTCGATAAGTGTAACCATTAACTTGCCCAACGATGCTACAGAAGAATTAGTTGGCAGATTGTACGAGGAAGCCTGGCGTTGTGGTTGTAAAGGAGTTACCGTATATCGGGAAGGATCACGCGCTGGAGTGCTGATAGCACTAGAAGAGAAGATTGAAGAAAATAAAGAAGAGAAAAAAGAACATTGTTTCTGTTATTCAGAAGATCATCTTATCCGACCAAAAGAGTTAGATTGCGATGTGGTACGTTTTCAAAATGCTAAAGACAAGTGGATTGCCTTTGTGGGATTATCAAACGGTCGTCCTTACGAGATTTTTACCGGACTGGCAGATGACGAAGAAGGAATTTTACTTCCAAAAACAGTTATTGACGGAAAAATAATAAAAACAATTGACCAAAATGGAAATAAACGGTATGACTTCCAGTTTTCAAACAAAAGAGGTTATAAAACAACAGTAGAAGGATTATCGCATAAATTTGACAAAGAATTTTGGAATTATGCTAAGCTTATATCTGGTGTTTTACGATTCGGAATGCCTATTGATCAGGTTATTAAATTGGTTTCGGGACTTCAACTCGACAATGAATCTATCAATACATGGAAAGTTGGTGTTGAACGTGCATTGAAAAAATATATTCCAGATGGAACGCAGATTAACGAGAAACCATGTCCTGAATGTGGACAAAAGGCTTTGGTGTATCAGGAAGGATGTTTAACTTGTAAAAACTGTGGATATTCACGTTGCGGATAATGTTTGCTGATTCTTTAATTGAGAAATTTAAGAAAAAAAACGAGTTGTTACTGACTCGTTTTTTTTCTTTATTTCTTTAACAATTTTGTATATGTACGCCTGAATCTCAAATAATATTCTACTACTATACTTTTCAAAATAATTTCGGAATGTTTGGTCTTAGTAGTTTGTAAAATATTTTCTTTTCGTTTTTCATCAAAGTCTGGTCGCATTCGTTTAAAATCAGATCGAGCTTTAAATACACTCAGTGCATTACGCGGTTTACCGGTTACAAATAACTGAAATGCAGCAGCATAGTCGAAAAAGAAACGGAAAAGTAGGATTTCTTTTAATAAATCATTGGGTAAGTTTTTATACAACAGCAATAAATTATTTCGAAAATTGAGGTAAATTTTATGTGGATTATCAACATTCAATGTACCTCCGCCAATATGAAAAACTGTACTCTCAGGAACACAAACTACTCTATAACCCCTACTTTTGAATCGCCAACATAAATCAATTTCTTCCATGTGGGCAAAAAAAGCATCATCCAATCCACCCACTTTCCAATAAAGGACAGAACGAACCACTAAACAAGCTCCGGTAGCCCAGAAAACATCAAAGGTGGTATCATATTGTCCATTATCTTCTTCCACAACACCTATAACCCGACCTCGGCAAAATGGGAAACCAAATTGATCGAGGAATCCGCCCGCAGCACCGGCATGCTCAAATTTTGATCGTTGATAATAAGATCGGATTTTAGGCTGGCAGGCGGCCACATCAGTGTGATTATTCATATATTCAATCAGCGATTCTAACCAATGAGCTGTAACTTCAACATCCGAATTTAATAAAACATAATAATCTGCTACGACTTGTTCCAATGATTTATTGTAGCCACCTGAAAATCCGTAGTTTTTATCCAAAACAATGGTTCTAATGGCAGGGAATTCACTTTTCAGCATCGATAACGAATTATCTGAAGAGCCATTATCTGCAACAATGATTTCAACATCCGGAATGGTAGTTTTTTCGATAAGTTTGGGTAGGAATTGTTTTAAATATTTTTCTCCATTCCAATTCAGAATGACGATAGCTGTAGTCATAGGTAATTATAGAAACAATTATAAAGTTAATTTGAAAATGAAATAATTTGAAAATCCCGCCACGCGGGAAATCCGCTTCGCTACCATGAGCTAATTTGTCCAGATAACAATCGGGATTGAAAATGAAATAATTCAATGACTTATGATTAATTCATTACACCAAAATTAGTTAAAAAACGATCAAAGGTACTACGTACGCTTTGAGGTTTTTATATATACTAAAAATTTGAAAAAGCGAACATTTTAACCGTTAATAAACTAAATATCAGATAAAAGAAAAAATATATTGAAAAATATAGATTATTATTCATCTTCGCGGTATATACCAAGCGTTTTACCATATTCGAAATCTCCATCCAAAACAAGTTGAATATCATCTTCACTCAACTCCATTTTGTCTTTTTTGGAACATTTCAGAATATACTTAAACATTTCTTCTTCATCTATGTTGGCTTCTTCGGTCGAATCCTCGTCAATCAAACCATTCTCTTCATAATACTCATACACAACATCCAACACATAATCAACTTTATCTTCGTTAATCCTGGCTTTGGCTTCGACAGGTATAAAATTGAGTATGAATTTTACAGCTTCATCTTCGTCGTAAACCAATAAATCGTCTTCCTGGGTTTTCATAATGTGTATTTTTTTAGGGTTTGAATCTTAAAATAATTCCAATATAAGGTCAAAGATAGATTATTTTTTTTGAACATTCTTTTATTCCACTATTTTTTTGGAAAAATCAGTGGAATTCTGAGTAAACTCATGAAAAAAACTTTTAGTAGTCAAGTAATCGAGACACTAAAAAGTTTCCGGATTTCAATTATGCAAATTAAAGAAACGTTCAATAATCTTCGATGTTTTGAAGTTTAACTTTTAGTCGTCTAGTATTCGAGACACTAAAACGTTTCTTAGAATGATAGTTTGTAAAAGAAACGTTCAAAAATCTTCGATGTTTTGAAGTTTATCGTTGTTCTGAAGTTTAATTTCATCATCAATTTTCCTCATCATTATTTCAAAGTATTCAGGCTCCTTTGCATGATAGAGTAAAAATATATCTTTGTTACCAAACAAATCCAAAACAAATTTTCTATCCAATTTTGTAGGTTTGTCAGAAACAAAGGAATGAAAAGAGCTCCATTTATAATCTTCAATTTTATTTACAAAACCATCTTTAACGGGATTTGAGTGAATATAGGCAATACAATTAAGTAAATAGTTCTCATTGTAAATTTCTCTTCGTTCAAAAGGATGCTCAAATAGGCTACCAGTACGTTGATATGCTTTGTTGATTTTCTCTGTATAGGTGTTGAATAAATGTCCAAATTGATTCGATGCGGTTGGTTTATTAACTATGCTGGGTTTATCATTTTGATTTTCAACATTTTAAGCTCCGAAAAAGTTTGAATTTCTCGCTCCTCTTTTGTTCTAATTAAAAGATGAAAATGATTTGACATTAAGCAATAAGCCAGTGTGTCAGCAACGGGATTAATGTATTTTGCATAAAGATTTAAAAACTCTTTATAATAATCGAGATGTTTAAAAAGCACTTCACCATTAGTACCTCTATTGTAAATATGATAATAATGACCAGGTTGTAAAATAGTATTTGCCAGTTATCAAAAATTTAAAAGTTATTCTTTTGATAATTGAAGAAATGATAAAATTTAAGTAGTTGAGTATTCGAGACGCTAATCAACCCCCCTACCCCCTTGTTTATCCCGATTACAAACGGGAGGGGGAGTTCAGTTTGTTATAGAAACGTTCAAAGATCTGTGTTGCTTTGAAGTTTAACTTTTATTCGTCAAGTATTCAAAAACACTTTATAGTGTAGATTCAAAGT
The DNA here is from genome assembly GCA_013426815.1 of Paludibacter sp. Lineage (GTDB taxonomy): Bacteria > Bacteroidota > Bacteroidia > Bacteroidales > Paludibacteraceae > Paludibacter. The sequence goes on along the minus strand of JACDZH010000188.1, from coordinate 494 downwards.
TGGAAAAATGAATAATTTTTACTTCAGAGCTTGTATTTTCGTATTCACCCGAATATACAATTGTTTTTTTAATGACCGGCTCTGTAATCCAACTATTGAGTTTTTTTAACGATTTCTCAAATTGAGAATTATACGTCATTGCCGATTTTATTTCAAAAGCGCTTACCCCCTCAGTGGTCTTGATGAGTAAATCAATTTCATTTTGATGGCTATCCCGATAAAAAAAAGCATTACATGCTTTACCCACATTAAAACGATGTTTTAATGCCTCCGAAACAACAAAGTTCTCAAAAAGAAATCCACGCATTTTATCACGGGCTAATTGTACTGGGGATTCTATTCCCAGTATATTACAGGCCAATCCGGTATCTACAAAATATATTTTGGGTGTTTTGGTGAGTCTCTTTCTACTATTGTCGAAAAATGGAGGTAATATATGAATTCACTACTGACCGACAAATAAAACAGAAAAAAGGGAAGTTCTCATAAAGAAA
>JACDZH010000187.1 GCA_013426815.1 Paludibacter sp. | reverse complement strand
ATATTGTTGATAAACAACCATATAACAAATTAATTCAAATAATCTCTATTATAAATATTTACTTAAAAAACAGAAATCATGTTTAAATTTACAAAATTCAAGTTTTTATTATTATTTGCAGTATTGTCGTCAGTTAATATTTTTGCAATTAATTATTCCATTAGTTTTACAGCTTCAGGCTTATCAACAAGCTTGGATAGTGTAGTAGTTCGTAACCTAACAAAAGGTATATCAGTAACAATTAATTCAGGTAGTATTTTAAACCTGAATGATGAGCCAAATGCTTTTGAAGTTGTAAAAACAGAAAATGAGAATATCATTATTTCGAAAGTAGCAAATCAAAATTTTGCTAATGCTAAGTTTTATGTAAACAAAAGTGGTAAAACACAAATTAATATCTATTCGATTGATGGCAAATCAGTTATTAATAAAAGTTTCGATTTAATTGAAGGTACTAACACTATCAGATTTTGGACACCAAAAGGTTCTTATATTTTTAGTGTTAAAAGTAATTCTGGTTCGAAAAGTGCAAAATTTATTAGTGATTTTTCTGCTAAAAATGCAAATTTAGGTTTAGTTGAATTTGCTGCTCCAACTCAGTCGGCTCGTCAAATGGTTAAAAGTGAAGCGATTAAACTTATTTATAACCATGGAGATAAATTATTATTTAAAGCAAAATCGGGTAGCAACGTAGCCTTCAGTACCGAAATTCCCACAATAAGTAAAACAATTAATTTTGAATTTAAAGTAGGATTTATTGTCTGGGAAAAAAATAGTACTAGAACTTTGAGGAATCATTTTATAGTACCCGAAGGTACATCATTATATGTAGAAGAAGGAGCAAAAATAATTATGGATGAAATCAACATTCGACCAGAAATTATAATTTTAGGAAATTTATATTGTTATGGCAGAAGCACAAACCCAATTTTGTTTACAGTAGCAGAGCAGTATCGTACAGAAGCTCAACGTTTTGATCGTTATTGGGGTGGTATTATTTGCGGGTACAAATCGAAGGAAGTGTTGCTTGATAATGTAACAATAGAGTACGGAGGTGCACAAACAACTGAAGAGTCGGAATCGTTTAAACATAGCCTATTCAAAACAACAACAGGAGAGGGAGTTCCTGCATTTCATTTTTGTAATTTAGATGGAAAATTTGTAATACAAAATTGTACTTTCCGTAACAATGCCGAAGACCAAATGTATATTACTGGTGGAAAATCTATTGTAACCAACAATAAATTTATTGCCAGTGGATTTGATGGTGGGGAAGCCATAAATTACAAATCTGGCTGTTTGGCTGACATTGCTTACAATTTTATTTACGATGCCAATTCTAACGGTTTCAAACTATCGAACAATGGAGCACTCGACCCTCAAGCGCACCTTTTTGTGTACAATAATACGCTTATAAATTGTGGTTGGAGACGTCCTAAAGTAAAAGGTGGTTCTATTTGGCTGGAAATGAACGTGTATGCCGAACTTTATAATAACTTGATGACCGATACCCGTTGGGCTTGCAAACGCGATGCATCTAACGTTGAAGATGCACGTTCGGTAATTACACCTAACTATTACTTTGCATCTACTGCCATTGGTGTTACTCAATATCAAGCTGATGTTACCAAAGGACAATTACTTGGTGCCAATGACATTGTAAGTGCAAGTGCCGGTGACAAGAACCCAAATTTCACAAATTTCACGATACAAACTATTGTGGACATCAACGCTGGTACAACGAATAGTGGCAACATTCCACAAGTTTATAATTCAGTTTGGGATTTTCATTTAAAAGCTAGTTCACCTGCATTAACAGGTGGAAAAACAACTTTTTCTCGTCACTATGCCACAACAGGTATTACTATAGATGGTATAGATTATACATCGCCTGCACCCGCTGCATATTTTGGTGCTTATGGTTTGTAAATAATTCCCAATGCCCCTAACCTTTCCCTTACAGAGTACACCATCTCCTAACCTCTATCCCCATTCGGGGACTTTCTCCTTTAAGAGTAAAGAGATGGATTATATTAATTCAAGAGGTGAAAAGGACTTTTAAGAGTTGGAGATTGATCAAATATTGATTAATCAATTCTACGAATAATTTTTTTTAATTAATTATAAAGAACAGGGGGGGGTGTCATAAAATATTAAAAAAGTAATAAGGAGTAACAACAACTTCTTATTACTTTTCGTTGTTATTATTTTAATCTCTAACAAAAATACTCAAAGAAAATGAATAAAAACAAATTAAATCACATTTTAGCAGTTGTATTTATTGCGTTACTCCATTATACAACCAATATAATGGCACAGAATACAAAAATTACTAAATTACCAGTTTTCGATATAAGTGGTTATAATTTTATCATTGCCAACGATTTAGGTCGCAACGGATATTGGGATCAAAAACCAATAGCTAAAGCAATGGGCGAATGGGCAGATAAAGCAGATATTGAATTTGTAGCTGCTGCTGGTGACATTCACCATTTTAATGGTGTGGCAAGTGTGAATGACCCACTTTGGATGACAAATTACGAACTTATATATTCCAATCCATCTTTAATGCTCGATTGGTATCCTATATGTGGCAATCATGAATACCGAGGAAATACGCAAGCAGTAATCGATTATTCAAAAATAAGCCGTCGTTGGGTAATGCCTTCGCGCTATTATACCATGGTGAAAAAAATAGATAAAGAAACTTCAATTCGACTAGTTTTTATTGATACTGCACCACTCATTGACAAATATCGCAATAACCCCGAAGAATACCCCGATGCTTGTACTCAGAATTACACAACACAACTGCATTTTATTGATAGCGTATTATCTGTTTCAAATGAAAAATGGAAAATTGTAATTGGACATCATCCTGTTTATGCTCATACTACAAAGGACGAAGTTGAAAGATCAGATATACAAACCCGTTTAGATCCAATTTTGCGTAAATACAAAGTCGATTATTATATTTGTGGACATATTCATAATTTTCAACACATTAAAAAAACTGATTCTCCGGTAGATTATATTGTCAACAGTTCAGCTTCGGGCAGCAGACCCGTTGTTGCAATAACTGGAACGAAATTCTGCTCTGCAAAATCAGGTTTTTCTATTTGTACAGTTAATAGAAGTAGTTTTAGTATCATATTTATAAATGCATTAGGCGAAGCAATATATACATACAAAAAAGAAAAGTGATAGAATCATACTTCACAATAAAAATCTATAGTAATTAAGCACCCATTAAAACCATTAAAGTTACACCTGAATTATAGATTTTAAGTTGAACTCAATTTTTATTATTAATCCTTAGAGAACGAAACGGCAATGAAATATATCTGTAATAACAGTGTAACCCAATAGTTAAAATCTAATGTGTCACAAAAAATATCACCCATTTCAGTTTAAGATTGATAAAATGTAATTATATTTGTAAAAATAATAGTGGTTCATTTTTAATGTTTGAAATTATAAGTCAACATTGATACCATCTCTATTAACTTATATTAAATTTTTCGAATAAACATCAAAAGTTGCAACGCTCAGATTTTAAATATTAAAAATTTCTTATCATCACACTATCTTCACCTTTATAAATAGTGATGTTTCAATTGTGTTCAGAAAAAAAATATCGGAGTTAACTTCTAAATAAATACTTTAAAAGAAACCATTAAAATGAAAAAGAAAAACAAAAAAAGCATTGAAACAGCAGTTGAAATTGTTAATAACTTAAAATCAACTGAAGTAATCTTACTAGAGAGGGGTCAAGATTTATCAACTATCAAGCCACTTGAAACATCGCTTCGAAAAATTGAAAAAATAAAAAAAGAAATAAATGCTTTGAAAGATAAATTGAAGAATAAGAAAACAAAACTTAATCAGGAAAAAGAGCTTATGTGGGAATTAGTTCGAACTGCAAAAAAAACAATGCAAAGCAAACCTGAAAAACAAGATCAACCAGAGAAGACTAAGAAAATGGAAAAGAAACAGAAAGTTAAAAAATCAGTTGATTAAAAATGAAAGTATTAGGTATTTATAATATTAAAGGTGGAGTAGGTAAAACATCGGTATCTGTAAATCTGTCGTATCTCTCGAGTTTAGATGGTAATAGAACACTCCTGTGGGATTTAGATCCACAAGGTTCCTCATCATTTTTTTATGATAAGGAGTTATGTGTCCATACTAGTTTGAAAAGAATTATTAAAGGAAAAGTTGATTTAAGTGATGTTGTAACTGATACCGATTATCAAAATCTAGATATTATACCTTCAGATTTCTCATACCGTCATATTGAAAATTTGTTAGAACAGGCTAAAAAGTCAAAAAAAAGAATAAAGGAAGCATTGAAAAGTTTGAAAGATGAATATGATTATGTTTTTTTGGATTGTCCACCTGGAATATCAATTTTAGCAGAGAATATATTTCATGCTTGCGATTATATTCTTATTCCTACTGTTCCAACCCCGCTATGTTTGCGGACTTACGATCAGATTATTTCATACATGAAAGACGATGAGTTGAAATCAACAGAAGTGATTCCATTTTTCTCAATGGTGGAAGTACGTAAATCAGTTCATCAAAACCTAATGAAGGAGCTAGCTTTGAAAATGCCCAATCTTTGCACTACTTTTATTCCATTTATGGCAGATATTGAAAAAATGGGTATATATAAAAAACCGATAGAAGATTTTATGCCTAATTCAAAAGCTTCAAATTCGTTCAAAGGACTTTGGAAAGAAATTGTGAAAAAAAATTTAAAACACACATTAATTACAAATACAAAGATAACATCTGCTTCCAGTTTTTAGCGTTGTGGACTAAGCCTTTCAATTCATAAAAAATATGATTTATCCCTTTATTTGCTAAGCATTGACTAAAATCTCTGTTGATTTGAATAAAAACACCTTAATTACTACAAACAACAGTGATTTATAAATTCCGTATATGATTAAGTTGTTCACCTTTTGGCATATTAGGCATAAAATGACTTGGAGAATTGTAATACACATTTTCGGAATAATAGCCAACCATCAAATCGTAAAACTTTCCTAGGTTTAAGTTCAAATCAAACCTTCCGCTAACTGCCACTACTTTACCAAATAAATGAGGTTATCGAAAAGCCATTTAACAGCATGATATGTATCCATACTATACCCTACGACATTTGAAAAGGAAGTGATGGAAGATGGTATAATGAAATTGACAATTCACGATTGTAAGCGATCAATCCAATTAAAAAACAATTTGAATGACCCTTTAGTGTTGAAAGAGGCAATTGAAAAACTAAACAATCTTATCGAAGGTATCATCAAACTTAAAGAATTTATTGAAGTAACATACAAATCTAATACAATTAATTACCTTTACACTTAAGAGTTTTTTCTTTAATAATTAAAGTTATGAATAGATTAGAGTTAGTTAGAAATGAGGTAGATGAAATACTTCTATGTCAACCAAACTTAAATATGCGTAAAGATGGATATATACATTTATATGGTGTAGCACAAAATTGTACTTTACTTGCAATAAAAAGAGGATTGGATATTGAATTATGTACCATCATTGGAATGTTACATGATATTTTTACCTATAAGTATGAATATGTAATAAATCATGCTATTCTTGGTATGGATGAAGCAGAAAAAGTGTTACGAAAATTGGATGTTTTTAGTGATGATGAAATTACAATTATAATAACTGCAATTGGAAATCATTCCGACAAGTCAAACAAACATGATAAGTATAGTGAATTGATTAAAGATGCTGATATATTGCAAAATTCACTTTACGATACTTCAAATGAAATAAATCACCCTAAAAGAATGAGGAAAATTTTAGCTAAATTTGAAATAAAACTTAAAATTAAAGAAATCAAAAATTAATCAGAATAATACATACTCAAATATTGCAAAGTTAATTTGAGAATTTTATGAATGTGTCCATAAAAAATAATAATAATAAGTCTATATTCCATTTTTTATGCTTGACTACAGTCAGGCAGTCGCTAAATCAACAAATACACCAAGACTCAATGCTCAGATATTCAATACTTACTTTTCTTCGTAGCTTTGTGACTTTGCTTCTTTAGGTTTAGAAAATACATTTCAGAGTGAACTCATAAATAAAAGATTATTAATTATTTCAATACTACATTACCAGCCTGACAAACAATAGTTTAAGTAACCGAAGTAAAAAAGAAAGAGCTTAGATTGCTATTCTAAAAAAAATAACACTACCGCACGAAAGTTTGTGAAAATTGTTGATTATATTTTCCTGTTTTCCGCATTGGGACACCCTATAAAATTTTGTCAATATTATAGAGG
>JACDZH010000186.1 GCA_013426815.1 Paludibacter sp. | reverse complement strand
GAACGATTTCACCACGGGTATGAGCAAGCCCGTAATTCCGGGAATAGCCCATTTTCCCATAATTGGTATCTAGTGGCAGATAGAGAATCTTGAGCTGATCGGCAAAAGAAACGGCCAGATCCTTTCCAGCCTGAGTTCCCCCCCTGTCCTCCACCAGCACCACTTCAAAGTGGTCGCGCCGGTAACGCTGGTCGGCAAGGGAGTAGAGGATCCCTTTCAGCATGTCAAGACGACCGTAAAAGTTTAGAACACAGGAAATACGGACATTGCCGGCGGCCTCCGGGATGCTGCAATCTCCAGCAAGATCAAAAGGACACAGCTTAAAGAGAGTTTGCAGGAGGAGCTTACGCATTCGGGTCCACCACGCAGTGTCTTGGGATGGGGCGTCTCATTTTACTTTCATCATTGTTGCCACAGGTTCAACCCGACCATAACCGCCCAGAGCAGGCTGATTGTCAGCAGTACCCTGTCTTGCAACAGGGCCTCCGTCGGGTCACCGCTGGCATCCTTGATGACCCGGTACATATAGCGAAACAGGCCAAAGCAGCAGAGCGGGATGGTGAGCAACAGTCCCGAATGGCTGACGACGTAGATGGCATAGGTGACCAGGACGGTGGCGCCGGTCATATACATGGTGCCATGGAGAAATTCCATGGGATAGGCCGCAAGCACCGGGCGATGACTGGCCCCGGTCTCCCCCAGGAGTTGCTTTTCGGCGATGCGCTTTCCAATGCTGAGGAAGAGCGAAAGCAGGAACACGCTCAAAAAAAGCCAATCGGAGACACGAACATCAAAGGCAAGGCTGCCGGCATAGAGGCGTAACAGAAAACCGGCAGAGACACAAAAAATGTCCACCACCGGAATATTTTTGAGCTTGAAGCTGTAGGCGGAGGAAAGAAGCACATACGCCACCAGGGTTGCCAGAAATGGCAGGGAAACCAGGGCGCCCAGAATCACGGCGAGAAGAAAGAGGCAGATTCCGATGACCACCGCGGTAAGCGAAGACAGCCTGCCGGAGGGGACAGGCCGGTTTTTCTTCTGCGGATGACAGGCATCTTTGCCCGCATCCAGCACATCGTTGATGGCGTAGTTGGCGCTTGCAGCCAGGCAGAAGGCCATAAATGGCAAGGCAAGCTGGCCCACAATCTCCGTCCTGAACAAAATCCCGCCAAACAGCGGCGGAAAAAAAAGCATCAGGTTTTTAAGCCATTGCCGCGGCCGGAGAAGTTGGATGTAGGCGTTCAAGTTAGTCTTCCGCCAATTTTTGAGCCAAAATTCCGGCTGCTTTCTTATAGTGAGCGTCGGCTGGCGCTTCTTTGTATGCGCTTGCAAAGGCAGCCCTTGCTTCCGCTTTGAGTCCAATGTACAGGGCTAATTGGGCATATCGATATGTGGCATGAGGATTCTTGGTCTTTTGGTAGATAAGCGTGTACGTATCAAGCAAATCCATGATCAAGATTCGTTTGACTGATTCATTGGCGTAGTCGCCTCCCATTATTCTTTTTTCGTCAATATTAGAGAGCATCTTGAGGACTTCCGGGTGCGCCTGTTCTTTCTTTGTAAAAGAACGAAAGAGGACCTCGCGAGCCTCACTAAAATTATTTTGCTCTATTTTTATGCGTGCCAGATTAACGTAAAGGAGTGGGTTTTTATTGGCAGGATTGTTAATGCCTATTGTCAGTTGCTCTTCCGCCGCTGCAAGTTGTCCCGTATCTATTAAGGCAATGGCATATTCATTGTTTATGGCAGTGAAATCAGGGTTCTTGGCGATTGTGTCTGCATATAATCTCACATTATCTTGCCATTGTACATTACGATTGGAAGTGATGAATGCTGAGCTGCATAACAAAAAGATAATACAAAGGGCGCCTAGAACTCTTTGTTTGGGTCCCAGCTTGATAAATTGAAAAAGCAGGGCGGCTATGCCGATGGACCAGAATGCTGATGCGAGATAGAGGTATCGTTCGGCAATGGGGGTCCATGTGACGCCGACTATTCCAATGATAATTGCCGGAGTTATTAAATAAAAGGCAATGAAAAAGAAACTCGAAGCAACGGATCTTTTAACTATCAAAAATAAAGCAAGGAAGAATGATCCAATCCCAATCCAGATATAATAATTGCTGATTTTTGTAATTGCAAAATTAAGGGGCTGTGGGAAGAAGAGTTTCTTCACATAGAAGCCGTAAATTTTGAATGTACTGCTAACCATCTTCCATGATAAATATTTTGGGAAGTCGGATAGATGCCGCGCCCCTTGATCATTTTGAGAGAAAAGAAACATCCGAAAAAACAGATAGAGGATCCCGCCCGTGAGGAAGGGAAGGGAGAAGAACAAAAGAAACTTGATTCGTTGATTTCGTTCCAATTTTGGCGGGACATTCAGTGACGGCCAGAAAAACAAGAGACCACATCCAACGGGATAGAAAAAGAGCATAATCTCTTTGCTCATTATGCCGAGGACCAGGCTGAATGAGGATAAAATAACAAGCAGGGAGTTGCGCTTGGCAATACCTTGTAAAAGCAAAACAAGAGCAAGAAGGGTAAAGGCGCTGCCAAGCAAATCGGTGCGTCCGGAAATCCAGTTGACGGATTCCGTGTTTATCGGATGCAAGGCAAAGCAAAGTGCGGCTAATAAAGGAAGCTCAACGTTGTCTTTTGTCAATTCGGAGCAAACCTGTTTTGCAATAAAAAATACCAGAACGGCGTTACAGGCATGCAGAACGATGTTTTCAAGATGCATAAAGCTTGGCTCAAGGCCCCACAGAAACTTGTCCATGATGAAAGAAAGCATCAGCAGAGGGCGATAATAAAATCCAGTGGAGGGGCTGAACAATTGCCGAAAATCAATGGATTCTGCATCGCCAAGATCAACAAGCATCCTCCAGTCATCCACGGAATTTACATCGGCAAAGAGCGCCGGATAATAAACCCCGAGGACAATAAACAGAAGGAACAGGATTCTGTATGATTCTCTAATGTTCATACAGGCAGGCCGCTTTTGATTGTGCTCAAGAAAATCTTTTCAAGATTTTTGAGTTGTGGCTCTATCCGCTCAATGGTCGCGCCCCGCGCGACGGCCTGGAGAATGGTGTCATTCAACTGGTTATTGCCGACTATATGGCTCTCTAAGACGCCATGGCTTGTTTGAATATAAATGATATAGCTTCCTTCTTGGGAGATTAGGCCATCTTTAACATCTTCCAGGGCAGTTAATCGTCCATTGACGATAATTCCTGCTCTGTCACAAACTGCTTCAACATCAGCAATGATGTGGGTGCTGAAAAAAATTGTTTTCCCCTGCTGTTTCAAGGCAAGAATGACATCTTTCACCAAGGCCCGGCCAACTGGATCCAGCCCGCTCATCGGCTCGTCCAGTATGTACAAGGCTGGATCATGGAGCAGGGTCTGGGCAAGGCCGAGCCGCTGGATCATTCCTTTGCTGAAGCCTTTCACGGGGCGATCTGCCGCCTGGGTGAGATCAAGGAGTTCAAGGACGCGAAAGGTCTGGGAGTGAATTTCATTTGTGGGCATTTTGAATACCTGTCCCACAAAATGCAGGTATTCGCGAGCTGTCATGAAAGGATAGAAAGAAGGATTCTCCGGCAAATACCCTATGCTTATCCGTGCCCGCGAGTTGGAAGCCTTCATTCCTGATATTTGTGCCGTCCCGGAAGAGGCTTTGATCTGTCCTGTCAAGATCTTTATGGTTGTGCTCTTCCCCGCGCCATTCGGCCCGATAAAACCGAATACCTCCCCAGATGGAATGGTGAGATTAAGATCCTGCAAGGCATGAACCAGAGTCTTTTTTTTCCCTTTGAATATCTTACGGAGCTGAGAAATTTCTATTGCTGGCTTTGGCATGATCTTCGTTCGTTTACGGGTTGGTCAGAGGGATGTTCTTCTGAACGGCATTGAATGGCGCTAACTTGCTGGTGGTTTGCACTTTTCCCTTGTCGTCAAGATAGAAGATGCCGCCATAGGGATCTGTGGGGATTTCCGAAAGCAGGTGCGCGGTTACAAGCTCTTCCAGTGTCAATGGTTTCCTGTCATATTTTTTTTCAAATTGTTCCACTCCGTCCACAATCTTTTGCGCCGCCATCAAGGCCTCAAGGCGGGTTGTGTAGAGTGCTTTTTCGTTCTTGTCTGTGGATTTTTCAATCATCATGATCAGAAAAGGAATGGCGATTCTGGTTTGATCAGTTTCATACAAATATCTGGCCGCCAGGTTGGCAAAAAGAGGATTCCCGGAAAGCTCTGCCGCTCTTTGAAAGTATATCGCTGCAACCTGGGGTTTCTTGAGAAAATAGGCAGCATTAAAACCGGCAAAATAAGGCAGGTAATAATCCCATGTACGAAAACGCATGCCATGGTCGAGCAATCCGTTGACGTCCACAGCATGTCCTAACTCCCAGGTAAAAGCTGCCTGAGCAAAATAATAAGCGTCCATGTTGTAGGGATCGAGCTCAACGGCGGTCTGGATGGTTTTGAACATGTTATAGTATTCGGGAGGAATACTGATATTATTTTTCCTTTTCTCAATCAATGACCCGAAGTAGAGGAGAACCCTCAGTACATTCCATTCGGCTATCGTGAAGCGCTGATCAGCGCTAATAAGCTTCAAGGCACCGGCACTGGGGATATATCCCAACTTGATGGCGGCAGGCCGCTCCCCCATGTACCTGGCAAGGTACGAAACGTTTAGGCCATAGGCAAGCAATAAGAAAAAAATCAGAGAAAGCGCCTTGACCTTCACGACAGTTCTCTTCGTCCGAAAGACCAGGCGGCTAGGCACAGAATGATGGTGGTGTAGGTTAAAAAGTACAAAAAGATGCTTACCAGGCCCGACAGTGGCAGAGGGAGGGAATAAATGGCGTACACATTCAGGTCAAATGCCGAGAAATTGGGCAGGAGGTAATACAGGGTTTTGATTACAGCTTTGCTTATTGCAGAAACTTGCAGCGGAGTATCACCGCTCAGGTATTCCATGACGTCCTGGGAGGCCGCGCCGGCCAGAAAAATGGCAATGGTGCCAAAAATCGGGAGAAAGAATGATGTGCTGATTGCAGACAGCAGAAGGGCAATAGCGGACAATAGAATATATTTGCAGCCATTAAAGAAAACAGCAGAGGCAAGATTCCCCCACACGATGGGTTGCTGAGCGGGGTATTGAGATGCTGAAAAAAATATGACCGCACCGGAAATGATTCCCAGAACCAGACTGCAAAGAGATAAAAATGCTGCTATGCCGAGAAACTTCCCCAGCACAAAGGAGCTGCGTGGAATCGGCAGGCCGAGAACGGTGGCGGTATAGCGCCCTTCAATATCCCGCCAGATGGAAGAGGCACCTAATAAAATTGCGGAAACCAGCAAGATAAACGAGAGGATGGAAAGGGAAAGGGTGATGGAAAGTTCCTGCACCTGGCGCATGGAGAAAAGACTGAAGGCCGGCACTAAGAGCAGAATAAACAAGCTGGCACCAAACAGCATATGCAACACCCGGTCACGCAGGATAGCGCGCAAGGTAAGAAAGACAAGTAGAATGGTCGTGCGCATTCGGAATCAGTATTGGTAAAAAAAGGAAAGGGTGGAAACGTCAAGAATATAAAAAACGGGATACCAAAAATAGTATCCCGTTTTTTTAAAATATAGAAAAAACTATTATAATTACAAATCTAACCATTTACCTCCAGGGGCACTTGAGGCTGAACTTGTGGGCACAGTAAACGCCGTTGCGGCGGTGCTATCAGTATAAAAAATCTTTGCGTCATTAGAAGTAGAAGCGTAAGTCCGAGTTCCTTTGTTATGATATGATGAAACAGCGTAGTACAAGCCTGAAGAAGCTGTAACATCATAGTCCAATAGTACATTAGAGGAAAGTTGTACGGTCATGGGGGGATTGGTTGTTCCCGCACTGCCATCTCCCAGGGTTATAGGACCAGACTTATAGCCAGTAGCAGCAGAAGCCGAGTTAGCGGCGACCAGAGAGAATAAGCAGATTGCGCACGCAAGTATTTTTTTCATAAAAGTCCTCCTTAAGGATAATTAATCGTGTGAAGTATTTAAGAAAGTGCTGTTCGTATTTTTAGAACGGATAGTGCTGGTAATCGGCATAATAAGCCTCTAATGCGGTCTTGGCATTCTTCAAATCACTCTGTGACGAAGAGTTATATGCCTTCTGCCGATAAGCGGCAAACTGCGGGATGGCTATAGCCGCCAAAATGCCGATAATCGCCACAACGATCATCAACTCCACCAGGGTAAAACCTTTCTGGTTGTTCTTACGGGCCTTTAAAAGCTGTTTCATCATAATTGCTTCCCTCCTTCAGGGTCTGGTTAAAATGGTAC
>JACDZH010000185.1 GCA_013426815.1 Paludibacter sp. | reverse complement strand
GTCAAATTCATAAAATATTCTGTATCATCAACTTAGGGGTGCTGAGTAGTTACAACCAATCTTATCAGTACTGCTGGCATAAATTTTTAAAATACTGTTATCGGTGGAACACATCTTATAATAAATTTGTGAAAATATAAGCTAAATAAACCGCAGCAAATCCAAACAAAATACTGCTTCCTGTATAAATCAATGCAGTCAGAAACTGTCCGTTTTGCATAAGCATAAAGTTTTCGTTTGAAAAAGTAGAAAAAGTTGTAAATCCGCCGCAAACTCCAACCATTAAAAAAAGGCGTAAATCAACAGAAAGAAAATCACTTTTTTGAGAAATACCTACCAAAATTCCAATCAGAAAACTACCCAATACGTTTACTGTGAGCGTTCCCATTGGAATTGAAAGAAAATGCCAATAGAGGTTGAGTTTAGAAACGCCATACCGCGCTATACTTCCAATAAAACCGCCAAGTCCAACGTATAGTAATTGCTTCATTTAATTCACAAATTTAACCATTTACTTTGCCAAATGGGAGTTCCAGATGCTGTTAATTTTCAAACTCTTCAAACTTTTCAAACATCAAACTTTTCAAACCATTCAAACCCTCAAACCCTATCAAATGGTAGTGAAACGGACATCCCGCATTTGAGGGACTCTTTCAAACTTCTTTTAAATTTCCTTCTCAATCTTATAATTATTCCGTTCGGTAGAATTTCGGGCTACAATTTCACCTAGAAAACCCGTCAGGAAGAGTTGTGTTCCCAGTATCATTGCCAACATGGATAAATAGAAATAGGGACTATCTGTTACCAACGGGGCTTTTACGTTATGAAAAATAGCTACCAGTTTATTTAAACCAACTACCACAACGGCTAAAAATCCAAGAAGAAACATCAAACTACCATATAATCCAAAAAAGTGCATGGGTTTTTTACCAAATTTGGAAAGAAACCACAAAGTCATCAAATCCAGGTATCCATTAACAAAACGACTCATTCCGAATTTTGTTTCTCCAAATTCACGTTTGCGATGTTCCACTACTTTTTCACCAATCCGGGTAAATCCTGCATTTTTTGCTAAAAACGGTATGTAACGGTGCATTTCGCCATATACTTCTATGTTTTTTATCACTTCGTTGCGGTAGGCTTTCAATCCGCAATTCATGTCGTGAAGTTTCAATCCTGTAACTTTACGGGCAGTGGCATTGTACAGTTTTGATGGAATATTTTTGGTAAGTTTTGAATCGTAACGTTTTTTCTTCCAGCCAGATACCAAATCGTAACCATCGTTTTTTATCATGGCGAACAATTCCGGTATTTCGTCCGCACTGTCTTGTAAATCGGCATCCATGGTGATGATTACATCGCCTTTGGCAGCACTAAAACCGCAATACAATCCGGGTGATTTGCCATAATTATGACGGAACTTTATACCTCTGACATTGGCCGATTTTTTCTTGAGCGATTCAATTACTTCCCATGATTTATCTGTGCTACCATCGTTCACAAAAATAACTTCATAGCTGAATTTATTATTATTCATTACGCGTTCTATCCACTCAAAAAGTTTCGGAAGCGATTCTTCTTCGTTGTACAACGGTACGATTATTGAAATATCCATATAGTCGATTTACGATTTTTTCAAATTATTGAACTTTTAATTTACTCTTTTTCCGATTTCTCTTCGAAAATGCTTTTCTCCTTTTTTACAAAAGCTGCCATTATCAGCCCCACTATTGTACCAAAAAACACGTTTACCCATATACCTACAAATGAATAACTTGCAGGTTTCATCATTTTTTCCAATTGGATAATAGCTGCATCATCCGATTTGTATTTTATCATTTCCATCATTTTGACACTTTCCTGAAACACATTGTCTAAATATGCTGTGTTGATAAATTGAAAATAGATGTACTTAACAACTGTAGAAATAAGCGCTGCATAGAAGAATGTAAGTAGGACAAATAAAAAAGCTTTACCATACGAAATTACACCTTCGCACTCATTATCACGATGTTTTACCGACATACGATACATTACTATCACTATATTAACAGTAATTGCATAAGTGAATAATAGAAAAACTGAGTTTTTGGAAATTGAAAACAAAAAGTTAATGGAGAACAGAAATCCCAAAATCAAACCATTGCGCATGGCTGTGTTAATAATTTTTCGTGGCATAAAGCTGAGTTTTGTTAGACCGTACAAAAGTACAAAAAAACTGCAAAAATGGAAAGGAAAAAATCAACTATCAATATCAGCTTTTTTTATTCCTTTTTATCGTTGTTCAAGATAAGACTTGAAGTATCCAAAAAATGTACTTTCAATAAAAGCAAAGTATCAAAAAATGGCTCAAATATAAGCTGATTAAATCCATAACTCTAAAAAAAATCGTATCTTTGCCCCTTAAAAAAAACTGGAAATAATACAACAATTTGTAAAATTCGAAATTAATGATTTTTTATGAATATATCGTATAACTGGCTAAAAGAGTACATTAATGTTGATGTGTCAACTGATGAATTGTCGAAAGCACTCACTTCAATTGGATTGGAAGTGGGAAGTGTAGAGGAAGTTCAAACCATAAAGGGTGGTTTGGATGGTTTGGTGATTGGTGAAGTCTTAACTTGTGGATCTCATGAAAACTCTGATCATTTGCATGTTACAACGGTAAATGTAGGAACCGGTGAACCTTTACAAATTGTTTGCGGAGCACCTAATGTGGCTGTTGGTCAAAAAGTAATAGTGGCAACTGTTGGAACAAAACTCTATTCGGGCGAAGAAAGTTTTACGATTAAACGCTCAAAAATCCGTGGTGTGGAATCGCTTGGAATGATATGTGCCGAAGATGAAATTGGCATTGGAACCAGTCACGAAGGCATCATTGTTTTACCATCCGAAGCTGTTGTGGGTACTTTTGCAAAAGATTATTATGGAATTAAAAATGATACCCTGTTGGAAGTAGATATTACTCCCAACCGCATTGATGCAGCTTCACATGTTGGTGTGGCGCGCGACCTGGCTGCTTTTTATGCATTGAAAGATAAATCGGTGAAGCTTACCAAACCTTCGGTAAATACATTTAAAGTACAAAATACAAATTTAACTATTCCTGTAACTGTCGAAAACACGGAAGCTTGTCCACGTTATTCTGCTGTTACAATTTCTGGTGTAAATGTCAAAGAATCACCCGATTGGCTGAAAAATCATTTGCAAATAATCGGACTCCGACCCATTAATAACATTGTTGATATTACCAATTTTGTACTTCACGAATTGGGTCAACCATTACATGCTTTTGATGCCGACAAAATTAAAGGCGGCAGAGTGATAGTGAAAAATATGCCCGAAGGCTCAGTTTTTACAACCCTTGATGGTGTAGACCGCAAACTCAGTGGAGCCGATTTGATGATTTGCGACAGTGAAGATGCCATGAGTATTGGTGGCGTTTTCGGTGGTTTGCATTCGGGTGTTTCGGAAATTACACAGAATGTATTTTTGGAAAGTGCTTATTTTAATCCTGTTACCATTCGTAAAACGGCTCGACGACATGTTTTAAATACCGATGCATCTTTCCGTTTTGAACGTGGTTGCGATCCAAACAATACAATTTACGTGTTGAAACGTTGTGCATTATTGATACAGGAAATTGCCGGCGGCCAAATTTCGAGCGAAATAGTAGATTTTTATCCAACTGAAGTAAAACCATTTGAGATTGAATTATCGTTACACAAAATAAATACCTTGATTGGTAAAGAAATAGGTAAATCGAATATCGAAACCATTATTGGTGCTTTGGAAATGAAAATTGTGAGCCAAAGCACCAATGGTTATGTGTTGCATGTACCTGTTTATCGTGTTGATGTACAACGCGATGTGGATGTGATTGAAGATATTCTACGTATTTATGGTTATAATAATGTAGAAATTGGAGATACACTTAAATCAAATTTGAGTTTCACGTCGAAACCGGATAGCTATAAATTGCAAAATATTATTGCAGAACAACTTACTGCACAAGGTTTCAACGAAGTATTGAATAACTCTCTAACCAAAGCAGCTTATTATAACAATTTAACATCTAATACGGCGGCTCATGCAGTAAAAATGCTGAATCCGCTAAGTTCCGATTTGAATGTAATGCGCCAGACATTGATATTTGGTGGTATGGAAAATATTGCGCGAAATATTAATCGGAAAAATACCGATTTGAAATTCTATGAATTTGGAAATTGTTATTATTATCATGTTGAGAATAAAAAAGTAGGTGATAACTTGGCTGCATATTCCGAAGATTTCCATTTGGGAATGTGGCTTACAGGCAATAAACGGTGTCAGTCATGGGTTACGGCAGATGAAAAGTCAAGTGTGTACGAATTAAAAGCATTTGTTGATAATATCTTCCGTAAGTTGGGTTTCAACTTGCGAAAATTGGTCGAAGGTAATTACGCTGATGACTTACTAAGCGAAGCATTGACTATTTATAGCAGATCAGGAAAAAAACTTGCAATTTATGGTATAGTACAACCTAAGATTTGCAAAATGATGGATGTGGATGCCGAAGTATATTTTGCCGATTTAAATTGGAATTCCATTATTTCCGAACTGGGTGACCACAGTGTGCTTTATACCGAATTATCAAAATTTCCAGAAGTGAAACGCGATTTGGCTCTATTGCTCGATAAAAATGTGACCTTTGCCGAAATTGAAAAAATTGCCTATGAAACAGAACGTAAACTTCTGAAAAGTGTAAATTTGTTTGATGTTTACGAAGGCAAAAACCTTGAACCCGGAAAAAAATCGTATGCGGTAAGTTTTATTATACAAGATGAAACAAGAACCCTTACAGATGGTCAGATTGAGCCAATTATGAAAAAATTAAAATACAATTTTGAAACAAAATTAGGAGCTAAACTAAGATAGTAATTTCGAGTTTCGTGTTCAAAGTTTCGCATTCCCGAACTTAGAACACCAAACAAGTAACACAAAACACAAAACTGAATTTTCATGAACAAAAACGACCTTTCATTCACCGGTGAAATATTACATACACCATTCTCAAAGCCTGATGCTTATGGTGCATTGAGCATGCCGGTATATCAAAATGTTGCATATGAATTTAATACAGCGGAGGAAATGGAAGCTGCTTTTTTGGGGAAATCAGCCGAAAATACTTATTCCCGCATTACCAACCCGACGGTTCAGTATTTCGAAAATCGTGTACAAAAAATTACAGGTGCATTGAGCGTTACTGCACTCAATTCAGGAATGGCAGCCATTTCAAACTCCATAATCACCTTAGCTCAAACCGGTAGTAATATTGTCACTTCAAAACATTTGTTCGGAAATACATATTCGTTTTTTGCTTCAACCATGGCTTCTTTTGCCGTTGAAACCCGATTTTGTGATTTAACAAATCCTGATGAAGTAGAGTCGCGCATCGATGCTAATACTTGTGCTATTTTTCTGGAGATAATTACAAATCCGCAAATGGAAGTAGCTGATTTAATGGCACTTTCAATTATTTCAAAACAAAAAGGGGTGCCATTGGTGGCTGACACAACTATTATTCCATTTTGCTCCTTCAAAGCCAAAGATTGGGGTATAAATATTGAAATAGTTTCAAGTACAAAATATGTTTCGGGTGGTGCCACCAGTTTGGGCGGATTGATTATTGATTATGGTAACTTTGGATGGATTTCGTCACCAAAATTACACTCTATGGCTAAAGAATTTGGTACTGCTGCTTTTACTTTAAAGTTACGCAAAGAAATTCATCGTAATCTTGGAGCTTATATGACTCCTCAGGTGGCTTATCTTCAAAGTCTGGGACTGGAAACTTTGACTCTACGCTATGAACGTGCCACCACCAGTTGTTGGCATCTGGTAAAACGACTCGAAATACTTCCTGAAGTTGAATCAATCAATTACACAGGAATCACTTGCAACCCTTTTTACAAATTAAGTACCCAACAGTTTGGTAGCCATCCGGGAGCGATGTTTACTTTTAATCTCGCCTCGCGCGAAGCTTGTTTTAGTTTTTTAAATAAATTGAAATTGGTGAAAAGAGCTACTAACTTATTCGACAACAAAACACTGGCAATTCATCCAGCTAGTACTATTTTTGGAACCTTCTCACAGGATGTACGACATGAAATGCATGTTTCCGGCAAAACCATTCGAATTTCAGTGGGATTGGAAGATTTTGAAGATTTATTTGTGGATATTAAGCAGGCAATTTCATAAATACTCAATTTTTATAAAAATAAGAGGCTATTCCATTTCGGGTAGCCTCTTTCCTGACTTTGACAGTTTTCGAGCCTTCATTTTGTAAAAGCTGTATTATAGTAATATATAATTTTTGCGCCACCCATTTGGGTGGCGCAA
>JACDZH010000184.1 GCA_013426815.1 Paludibacter sp. | reverse complement strand
AAAGACAAATGTAAACTTTTTTCTTTAGGTACAACACCCGATACTCATATAAAATTATCATATATAGGTTACAAAACAATAAAAGTTAAAATCGGAAGTGAAAAAGTTCTTAATATTAAATTAGAAGAATCTTTCGGACAAATTGACGAAGTTGTAGTTGTAGGTTATGGTACTCAGAAGAAAGAAAATTTGACTGGGGCAGTAAGTTCAGTGGATCTTAACAAAACTCTTTCGAGCAGACCAATTGCTGATGTTGGACGTGGTTTGCAGGGCTCTGTACCAGGTTTAACGGTAGTTGTTGGAAACGGTGAAGTTGGATCGGATGCTGTAATGAAAATTCGGGGACAAATAGGGTCAATTTATGGCAACTCCAATCCTCTTATTTTGCTCGACAACGTTGAGATTCCAAGCATTCAACTCGTAAACCCTGGCGATATTGAAACAATCTCTGTTCTGAAAGATGCTGCATCCACTTCAATTTATGGTTCTAAAGCAGCCTTTGGTGTAATATTAATTACTTCAAAAAAGGGTACCGGTGTAGAATCTATGAATGCTCAATATTCAACAAATTATTCTTGGCAAAACGTTGCAAAGCAGATTAATATGGGAACTATTGATGCCTTGGAGTATTCTTTGCTAGCCGCCGAACGTGTTGGATCTACTTCCACCGGTGCATTTTGGGCATTGGATAGAGCAAGTTTTGAAAAATCAAAACTATGGTTGCAAAATTATGGTGGGCAAGTTGATTCCAATGATCCAATGCTTTACGGTAGAGATTGGTACATGAATGGCTCAACCAAAATGGGCGTACGTATGTATAATCCTTACGAGGTAATGATTCGTGAATGGACACCTACAAAAAACCATAACCTTTCCGTAAATGGAAGAAGTGGAAAGACTTCCTATAACATTGGACTTAGCTATTTGAATCAGACCGGTATGATGAAGACATCAAAAAAAGATGATTTTGCAAAATACAATGCTACTGTAAAAATCAGTACTGAAATCAATAAGTACTTAACTATTCGTTCCAGCTTATTATTTTCAAATCGTGATAAACAATACGCTTATGTAACCACAGCAGCTGACCCATGGTTGTATCTTTATCGTTGGGGTTCATTACAACCACTTTCTACAGAAGATGGAATACAACTTCGAGGACCCCAATCTGAAACATCACAAGCAAACACAGCTAAGCAAGAATGGAATTATAACAGTGTTAATGTAGGAGCCACTTTAAATCTTACAAAAAATTGGACAATAGAAGGTGATTTCAACTTTTCAAATCAAGAATTCTCGTGGTTAAGACCAGGTACTCGCTTTACTGCTCGTGACTCATGGAGCGGTGCTATTTTGAAAAAAGATGCTAACGGGAATCAAGTGTATGTGAACGAAAAAGGCGAAACAGTTGGAGCTTCAGATGCAGGTGCTATGCAAGCATACCAATTAGCAACTTCAACTTATACTTCGATAGGTTCAAATCCTGATCATATTTACCGGAGTTCACAAAATTCTAAACAGCGTACGGGCAATATTTATTCAACTTACAATTTGAAATTTGGGGACTCTAAAATGAAGTTCATGGTTGGAAGCAATATCGTTACAACAGACACGGCTTCAAGCTGGTCTCAGAAAGCTGCACTTGTAGTGTATGACAACCCTCAATTCAATTTAGCTACAGGTACACAAACATCAGGTGGAAATGCTGGTTGGAGTTCTCAGGTTGGTTTCTTTGGTCGTATTAATTATTCATTGATGGACAAATACCTTCTCGAAGGGAATATACGTCGTGATGCTGCTAATAAATTTCCTGACAATCTTAAATGGCGTTGGTTTCCTTCATTTTCGGCAGGCTGGCGTGTAACAGAAGAAGAGTTTATGAAATCTCTCAATCCAGTGCTTACAACTATGAAAATTCGTGGTTCGTGGGGTACAATTGGTGACCAAAGTATGCCTGCAAGTCTTTACAATTCTCAAGTTAGTGCAACGTCAAGCAATTGGCTAAATGGTGATACAAAATATAATTATTTTAATAATCCTCTTTTAGTACAGCCTGACATTATGTGGCAAGACATAAATACATTGAATATCGGCTTTGATTTGCGCTTATTTAATGACAAGTTGGGAATCACTTTTGATTGGTATCAACGGAAAAATATGAACATGCTTGTTTCAGGGTCGCAGGTACCATATACTTTAGGAACAGTATCACCAGTTGGTAACTTTGGAGAACTGACCACCAATGGTTGGGAAATTGCCATCGATTTTAACCATCGATTTAGAAATGGACTTGGTATAAACGTGATAGCTTCTTTAGCAGATGCAACAACTGTTGTTACCAAGTATCAACTTGGTGGTCTAAAAACAGTTACAAATACTTACTTTGAAGGTAAACAATATGGTGATATTTACGGATACACTACCGACCGCTTGTATCAAACTGAAGACTTCGAATTAGATTGTGCAGGGAAACTTCAAACAATAACACTTACTTCTGCCGAAACTACTGTTGCAGGAAATATCGGTAAAAAAGCAAATAAACTTAAAACAGTAGACGGTATTAAACCGGTCTACCAAGTTGCCCTTCAAAATTCTGCTAACTTTATGTTTGGTCCTGGTGATGTGAAATTCATGGACTTAAATGGTGATGGAGAAATTAACAATGGAACAAATGTGATAGACAATATGGGTGATATAAGCGCAATTGGAAACTCTACACCACGTTATCAATACTCATTACGTTTGGGAGCAGATTTTAAGGGATTTGATGCTTCAATATTGTTCCAGGGTATTGGAAAAATGGAGATATGGGGAGAAGGTTCATTAGCAATCCCTGGTTACCAATCATCTGATGGTGGCATTCCTCAAACTTTTGCCGGAGACTTTTGGAAAGAAGATCGTACTGATGCATTTTATCCAAGAGCATACAACAATGCCGGTTCAGGAACAACAAACAACATGCAAATACAATCTCGCTATTTACTTGATATGTCTTATTTGAGAATAAAAAATATGACTTTAGGTTATTCTCTTCCATTAGCAATTACAAAAAAGGTTCTTGTCTCAAAAGCTCGATTCTATATAAGCCTTGAGAACTTCTTTACATTTGACAATTTACGAGGTCTACCAATTGATCCTGAAACAATTTCTGGACAAAACCCCGGAATATCAGGCTCAACAGATGGAAGCTACAACTTAAGTCGTACCGGAACAGGGACACCAATGTTCAAAAGCTTTTCTATTGGAACCCAAATTGATTTCTAATCCCTAAAATTTAAAAGAAAATGAAAACAAAAATAATTAACACCTCAATTTTTGCAATACTCCTGTTCTACTTATCAAGTTGTAATAACATGCTTGACCGAACACCACTCACTACAATTGTAGATAATGACTTCTGGGTGTCGGAGTCAAATGTGCGACTATTTGCAAACGAGAATTATACCTATTTTTTCCCTGGTTATAACTCTGCTTTTGCAGTAGATTACACCCCTGTTAGAGGGTATACATTCTCAGATGATTTTACAAATACAGGAAAACAAAGTCTTTTTGAAACTACTGTGCCAACAGGTCGTGGATCTTCTTCTGCAACTGCAGCTTGGCTATCTGAGTATCAAGGACCAACTTGGAACTTTTATTATGTACGAAAAGCAAATTTAATGTTGGATCGGATTGATAAGTACATGAAAAATGTACTGACATCTGAACAATATAAACATTGGACTGGTGTTGCAAAGTTTTTCAAAGCACTCGAATACAGTCGTTTGGTTGCTACATTTGGCGATGTTCCTTATTTTTCAAAAGATTTTTCGAACATGGATGCTACTGAAATGTATAAAGATAGAACTCCACGAGCTGAAGTAATTGATTCAGTTTATAGTAATTTTTTGTATGCCTTAAATAATGTAAAAGTTGATGATGGAGCTCAAAATGTGAATAAGTATGTTGTTGCTGGATTTATTTCGCGCTGGATGCTTTTTGAAGGTACTTGGCAGAAATACCATAAAAATGATGCTACTCGTGCTAAGAAATATCTTGAACTTGCAGTTCAAGCTGCCGACGTTGTCATAGCTTCGGGTAAATACGCTGTTAATTCTGATTTCCGATCTCTTTTTGGTTCAGATAATTTAGCTGCCAATAAAGAATGTATTTTGTATCGTAACTATAGTGCTGCACAAACAGTTACACATGCAATTGCATCCTATTCAAACTGTAATGAATCACAAAGTTCGGCACCAAATTTAGCACTCATAAAATCATTTATATGTACTGATGGCAAAGTGTGGCAAAATTCTACTGTGTTGAAGGCAGATTCTTTTAACTTGGCTAACTTAATAAAAACACGCGATCCTCGTTTTGAAGCAACATTTTGGAATCAGCCTAGAATTCAATCTTCAACACTACTTTATGCTTGTAAATTTATCGATCGCGATGGTGCAAAAATTGGTGCTACCGGTATTAATATCCCTGCAAAATATTCTAGTAGTACTAATACGAATGCATATCCGGTTATGCGTTATTCCGAAGTGTTATTAAACTGGATAGAAGCAAAAGCAGAAATTTCTACTTTAGGAGGAGTTGCTATTGTTCAAACAGATATCGACAAATCGGTAAATGCAATTCGGAATAGACCTTTAGATGCTGAAGCTATTACAAAAGGAGTTCAAAAAACCACTCATTTATTACTTACAGCACTTCCTGTTGACCCTTCAAGAGATAGTGATGTTCCAGAATTAATTTGGGAAATACGTCGTGAACGTCGTATGGAATTTGTTTTTGAACATTCAAGATTATTGGACATTAAAAGATGGAAAAAAATCAAATATATGGATGGTGCTCAAAATAGTGACATGTTGCTAGGTATCTGGGTGAATATAGAGAAGGAAGTCCCCAGTTACTTTAAAGATGCTGCATCCAAGACAGCGAATACAGGAAAATTAAAGGTAAAAAAGGGAGATGGTACTATTATAACATACGATGGAACAAATCAATCAGCAATGATTGGATTCTATATTCCTTTATCTGTAGCTAATAGGGATGCATACACCAATAGAGTTTATTTAGCTCCAATTGGAATAGATCAGATTAATTTGTATGCAGGGAATGGGTATACATTAACTCAAACTCCTCTTTGGTAATTTTAAGTTTTAGTATTGAAAGGGGATAGCCTAATTGCTATCCTCTTTCATTAACAATTAATCATGAATAAAGTTTCTAACCAAGTTACAAAACCTGTTATTCAATTGGTAATAAATAAGTGATAGTAAATCAATTATTTTAATATTTATCCGGAAATGAGATACAATTTATGGTTTCAATATTAACAAATCTTCGTTATGTAAAATATGGTTACAAGTTATCCAGCAATTAATTCGAGATAACAATTTTTATTAAAACAACTTTTGAGTTTTTATGCATAAATTCTTAAACTATTTTATTTGGATTCTAATATTTCTTACAGTTTCGATAATGTCAGTTATTTGTCAAAAAAAAAGTTATGGCATTGTGAATCAATCGGTAATTAATCTTAAAACAACAGCTTCCTTTACCAGTGAAATGGTAACTCAGGCACTAATGGGTACGCCGGTTAGTGTTTTGGAAACCGTACATGGATGGAGCAATTTGACTACACCAGATGGTTACAAAGCCTGGACAACTGAAGAAAGTATCATAAAAATGAGTCATGAGGAGTATTGTGCCTGGATATCAGCTCCAAAAGTTATTGTTATAACGTATTTTACAGTATTGAGGTCGCAACCGTCCGAAAATGCCGGAATTGTTTCAGATTTAGTGTTGGGTGATATTGTACGCAACCTGGGAAGGGTAGGAAATTATTTTAAAGTACTTTTACTCGATAGAAGAATAGCTTATTTACGAAAATCTTGTGCTACGCCATTTGAACAATGGGTAGCCGGTCGCTGTCCGACAGCAAAAAATATAATTTCAGTGGCAAAGCATTTTTTAGGTTTCCCTTATTTGTGGGGTGGAACTTCCATAAAAGGTATAGATTGTAGCGGTTTTACAAAAACCTGTTTTTTTCTTTGTGGAGTGATATTGCGCCGCGATGCTTCACAGCAAGTCCAAACTGGTGAGAATATTGATATTTCAAAAGACTTTAAAAATCTGCAACCTGCCGATTTATTGTTTTTTGGTTCTATAAAAGAAGGAAAAGAACATGTTACGCATGTTGCTATTTACTTGGGAAATGGTGAGTTTATTCATTCATCAGGCATGTTTCGTATAAGTAGTTTTGAGTTAGGTAGCAAGTATTTTGATGCATATAATTCGAATCGCTTGCTGAGGGCAAAACGAATTTTATCGCGAATTGACAATGATCCGGGTATAATCTCTATAAAAAAACATCCCTACTATCATAATTGATTTTTTATTATTGTTGTCCGCTAAAAGCGGTATTTAAAAATTTATTGTTGTTATAAGGTCTT
>JACDZH010000183.1 GCA_013426815.1 Paludibacter sp. | reverse complement strand
GACAAATGTAAACTTTTTTCTTTAGGTACAACACCCGATACTCATAAAAAATTATGACAATTTAGATAATAATTTGTACTTTTACCACCTAATCTTAAAACCGAAAATAGGAAGAATGTTTGATATATTATATTACAAAAATTTAGAATAATTTTAGTTTAAATGGAATAAAAAAAATAAATTTGAATGGAAAATTAAAAACTCGCAACTTTTTAACTAAATGAATATCAATTATATAAATAAAGATAAGTCCTTGTTTACAGATCAAATATATATTTTATGAAACCAATGATCAACAAAATAACTTTATCAATTCTTATGTATGTTTTGATAAGTTCATCATTTATTTACAGTCAAAATACTCCATCAATCGTAACATTTGCCAAAGGTGCAGATGTAAGTTGGTTAACTCAAATGGAAGCCGGTGGAAAAAAATTCTACAATGCAGCAGACACAGAAATGGAATGTATGAGTTTGTTAAAAAGTTTGGGAATGAATTCAATACGTTTAAGAGTTTGGGTAAATCCATCTGATGGTTGGTGCAATTCGCAGGATTTATTGGTGAAAGCATTACGAGCCAAAAATCTTGGAATGCGCATTATGATAGATTTTCATTATAGCGATACTTGGGCTGACCCAAGCCATCAAGCAAAACCTGCAAGTTGGTCTTCTTTTTGCTTTGTTGACTTAAAAAGTGCTGTTAGCGATTATACAATTGAGGTTTTAAATCTATTTAAGACAAATGGTATTACGCCAGAATGGGTTCAGGTAGGTAATGAAACCGGAAATGGGATGTTATGGGATGACGGAAGAGCTTCAATTAATATGAAAAATTATGCAGAACTCTCCAATGCAGGATATTATGCAGTGAAAACTGTTTTTCCGACAGCAAAAGTAATAATTCACTTGCAAAATGGCAATGATAATGCTTTGTTCAGATGGTTATTTGATGGGTTAAAAAATAATGGTGCCTTATGGGATGTAATAGGACTGTCAGTGTATCCTTCATGGTCGGGTACAAGTTGGCAAACAGCAAATTTAAAAACTTTAGCGAATATGAATGATATGGTTACTCGCTATGGTTCAGAAGTAATGATATGTGAAACTGGTATGAGTTGGGATAGCGCAAGTGATTGCAAAAGTTTTTTAACCGATTTGATTGCAAAAACAAAATTGGTTACCGGAAATAAAGGACTTGGTATGTTCTATTGGGAACCTCAAAGTTATAATAATTGGAATGGATATACATTGGGAGCGTTCGATAAAAGTGGAAAACCAACTGTTGCACTAGATGCATTTAATACTCAAACCGCTGTTGTGTTTGAAAAAATTAAACCCCTTTCTGCCTGGTGGAACAACCAAACTCAAACATTTTCATTTGGCGAAGAAGTTTCCAATATTTGTATTTATAATCTTTGTGGAAAAGTGCTTTCAAAAAAAGACAAGTACGCCCAAATCGATATGAATTCACTGTTGGGCGGAGTTTATTTTATCAAAGCCAACCGATTAGATACCAAAGAGATGTTGGTATATAAAGTAATTAAACCGTATTGAAATGGTTGTTTTTTGTCTTACTGCAAAATTTTAGAAAATAAAATGCGAACCGGAAAAACCGATTCGAATTTTTTCTTTAATTTTTTTTCGACGAATACGAAAACGTTTTATGATAGGTAGAGTCTACTGAAAACTCTCAAAAGTACTTCGTACTTTTTGAGGTTTTAGAACTCAATTATATTGATTTACCATTGCATTAACTTCGTCGGTAATTAGTTTAGCAAATTCAGCCACTTTCATGCTTCCTTTGTCACCTTCGCCCTGACGTCGTACTGCAACTTCTTCATTTTCAACTTCTTTTTCACCAACAATCAGCATATATGGAATACGTTTTAATTCATTATCACGTATTTTCCGTCCGATTTTTTCGTTTCGGTCATCCACTTGAACACGAATATCCATAGCATTCATTTCTTTAGCAATCCTGAATGCATAATCGTTGAATTTTTCGCTTATTGGTAAAACTACAACCTGATCGGGTGTTAACCACAACGGGAATTTTCCTGAGGTATGTTCAATAAGTACAGCCACAAAACGTTCCATTGAACCAAAAGGTGCACGGTGAATCATCACAGGTCGATGTTTTTGGTTATCTTCACCGGTATAATCCAATTCAAAACGTTCGGGCAGGTTATAATCCACCTGAATTGTTCCCAACTGCCATTTACGACCAATGGCATCGCGTACAATAAAATCAAGTTTTGGACCATAAAAAGCCGCTTCGCCTGTTTCTACTTTTGCTTTTAAACCTTTTTCGGCACAAGCATCAATAATTGATTTTTCAGCTTTGTCCCAATTTTCGTCAGAACCAATATATTTTTCATTGTTGTTAGGATCGCGTAATGAAATTTGCGCTTCAAAATTTTTAAAATCCAAGGCATTAAAAATTATAAAGATAATATCCATAACTTTCAAAAACTCATCTTTTACCTGATCGGGACGACAGAAAATATGTGCGTCATCTTGTGTAAAGCTCCTAACACGGGTTAATCCGTGTAATTCACCACTTTGTTCGTACCGATATACAGTTCCAAACTCGGCAAATCGAATAGGCAGATCTTTGTAGGAGCGGGGTTTAAATTTGTAAATTTCGCAATGGTGGGGGCAATTCATTGGTTTCAACAGATATTCTTCACCTTCTTCTGGTGTGTGAATAGGTTGGAACGAATCTTTGCCATATTTTGCATAATGACCCGAAGTGACATATAATTGTTTGTTACCGATATGAGGTGTCATAACCTGTTGGTAATCGAAACGGCGTTGTATTTTCTTTAAAAAATCTTCTAATCGCAAACGTAAAGCTGTACCACGTGGCAACCACATGGGAAGACCTTTGCCTACAATTTCGGAAAACATAAATAATTCCAGTTCTTTACCAATTTTTCGATGGTCACGTTTTTTGGCTTCCTCGATTAAAGCTAAATACTCATCGAGCATTTTCTTTTTTGGAAAAGTAATGCCATATAGTCTAGTCAACATTTTACGTTTTTCATCGCCACGCCAATAAGCGCCGGCAACACTGAGAACTTTTATGGCTTTGATATTGCCGGTATCTGGCAAGTGAGGACCACGACACAAATCGGAAAAATTACCCTGAGAATACAAAGTGATAGTTCCATCGGCAAGATCTTCAATCATTTCTGTTTTATATACTTCACCAATTTCACTGAAATGTTTCAACGCATCGGCTTTACTTATATCGCTGCGAACAATGGCTTCTTTGCGGGCAGCCAGCTCCATCATTTTAGCTTCGATAACGGCTAAATCGGATTCTTTAATTGAAACTTCGCCAGGATCTACATCGTAATAGAAGCCGTTTTCGATAGCAGGACCGATACCAAATTTTATGTCCGGATATAACTCCTTAAGGGCTTCGGCCATTAAGTGGGCTGACGAATGCCAAAAAGCATGTTTAGCTTCTTCATCATCCCATTTATGCAATTTAATGGCTGCATCGGTTTCTATTGGACGAGTTAAGTCCCAAATTTGATCATTTACTGTGATGGCAAGCACTTCTTGTGCTAGTCGTGAGCTGATACTTTCAGCAAGTTGCAGTCCGGTTATGCCTTTGGCAAACTCGCGGACTGAATCGTCGGGAAATGTTACTATAATCATACGTTTTGAACCTTACAAATGGTTTTTAAATTTTGATTTGCAAAGGTAAATAAATAAAACCTATAAAAATTCTATATAAATCAAATTTGTTCTGTTTGTTTTATAAAAATGTAAGTTAATAATTAAATAAAACTATCATCATATTGTAAAATGCAGTATATTTGTAGTAAAATACAGGTTTTAGTTAAATAAATATATTATTATGTAAGATTAATATAGGATTAAGGATACATTGTGTAAGTTTATTGATACGATTGTTACAAAGCTATAGAATTGGATATTTTTGTTTGAGTTAAGCTCATTATTGAGTAATAAAGAATTATATTGGATGAATTGATTTGCATTTTGGCTAAACTTTTGAAAATGTGCATATTATTCTTACTAAATTGAACTGTAAATAATTAGCAATTCACGAAGAAGATGCAATTTTACTTGTTAAAAAATTGAATGAAAATGTATACAAAAAATTCGATGGTTTAATCGAACATATTTTTGAAAGTGGTGAACAGATTCTTTTACTTAAAAGTGCAAGTTTGCAAGAGATTCTGAACATGATAGTTGCTACCTAATAAATTGATGTAATTAATGTGTCATTTATTTGTAAACCCATTAATTATATAACTAAATCATTGGAGAATAGAGTCTCCTAAATGTTTACAGAGGCGTTGTAAATTACGATTATGTTTGGGGGCATGGAAAAAAAAGAAAAACAAAATGGTAAAAGCATTTATCAAAATAAGATTTAAACAATTATTTCGTGGAATTATTGGAATTGGAATATTTCGAATAATCTTCCTTATATTGCTATTCGGGTATTTAATGTTATTTGTGTTTAAGCTTACAGAAAACCAAACAAATGCATTTTATGTTGTTGGAGCTATATCTTTTTTGATTCTGTGGATTCAAACAAATCGAAAAGATAAATTATTTATAAAAACGAATTTCGATAAATACAAACTGATCTATCTTGCTGAATATCTAGGACTTTCTTTCCTTTCAATCATTTTCTTGACCATTCATTTTCAATGGATTCCTTTGCTGATTTTATTAGTAGCTTTCTGCTTGATTATCCAGTTGGATATTAGAATGAAGCAACGGAGTTTAAATACAAAATTGCAGCGAATGATTCCTGCGGAATGTTTTGAATGGAAAGCCGGAGTAAGAAAAACAATTTTTATTCTTGTTCCTTTTTGGTTTATTGGATTTTTTACCGCGTTTCTTATAGGAAGTGTTCCTGTTGTGATGTATATTCTTGGAATTTTATTTTTCAGTTTTTACGAAACAGGAGAATCCTATCAAGTGATAATCGCATACGGAAAGGGTATGAATCGCTTTTTATTTCAAAAGATTAAAATACATATATTGCTTTATTCAGTTGTTAGCCTACCCTTAATTGCAGCATTTATAGTTTTCCATTACGAATTATGGTATATACCAATAGTCGAATATCTTATTTTCATTTCAGTTCATACGTATTTGATACTTACCAAATATGCTTTTTACGAACCTAATAATAAATCCCAAGCAGCAGTTGCTTTTGGAGCAATTGGAGGATTAGGTGGAATTATTCCCGTATTTCTGCCTGTTGTTTGGGTTTTATCAGTAATATTCTTTTTTAAATCACGTGAAAATCTAAAAATCTATTTGAATGATTTCAATTAAAGGCCTAACAATCTCATACGATGGCAAATCAAAAGTTATTGATTCGCTTAATTTATCCTTGGTTAGAAACAGTATTCACGGAATTGTTGGTTTAAACGGGGCTGGAAAGACAACGCTATTAAATACGATATACGGTCTAACAAAAAGAAATTCTGGAGAAATAAGTTTGGATGGTAGAAATATCAATAAGAATGATATATCTTATTTAGTGACGGAGAATTTCTTCTATTCAAGTATTACGGCAAGAGAGCACCTTAGTTTATTTAAGAATCCACAGTTCAATTTAGACAAATGGAATGAATTATTTTCATTGCCACTCGACAATATAATTGATAGTTATTCGACTGGTATGAAAAAGAAATTGGCTTTACTTAGCGTACTAAAACAAGACAAATCAATTATGATTTTAGACGAACCGTTTAATGGTTTAGACATTGAAACTTGTAGAATTATTCGTTCAATTCTATTGCGTTTGAAAGACAATGGAATGACAATAATATTAACATCGCATATTATTGAGACCTTGACAAATTTATGCGACTATATTCATTACCTCGAAAATGGGAGAATTAAATACAGTATAGACAAACTTGACTTTTCTGAATTTGAAAGAAAATTATTCGAGTCGATTGAAAATAAAAATGGTTACCTAATAACTGAATTGTTGAATAAATGAACAATCCCCATAAACAAGCTAATGGGCATAGGCTGGCAGTGGTGAATTTTGACAATTTTGCTCCAGCATTCGCTATGTTGTTTCACGTCATCGAATGTTGCAAAAAACCGTCAAATGACCATTGCTTATGTCGATATGAATGCTCAAAATAGTGGGTTCAATGATTAGGATGAATTATGCGCCGAAGTCTGAATTATATTTTTGAAATTCGTTGTGTGAATTACAAGTTATGGAAAAAGAATGTGTTGGAGACAATAAATCTATTAAAGCGATGTGAGGATTTTATGAGCAAAAGACAGGAATTTGGAATATATGATGGCAAAAGTCAGATTTCGAGAAGATTTGTATAATCTAATCCACGTTTTCCCGATTTGCATTCCATCTTTACATTAACTTATTAATTAGAGTGTGTTTTTTTAGTCACAAAAGTGTTTAAAAATTTGTGTAT
>JACDZH010000182.1 GCA_013426815.1 Paludibacter sp. | reverse complement strand
TGCCGTGGCAAATAACGATTGATCCTTTTCTAGGGGTGCTGAGTAGTTACGAATAAACTGATAATTATTCTATTTACACTCACTATTGCAGCTTATGGACTGTATGCCATTATAAAAATTCCAGTAGGTGCAGTGCCCGATATCACCAATAACCAGATACAGGTTATCACCACCTCGGGTAATTTGTCAACACAGGAAATTGAGCAGTTTATTACCACACCCGTTGAAATGGAGATGGCCAATTTACCGGGCGTTAAGGAAATTCGTTCCATATCAAAATTTGGTATTTCGTTAGTTACAGTGGTTTTTGCCGAAAACATGGGTACCTATTTACCCCGCCAACTCATTGCCGAAAAAATTAAAACAGCCTCAGCAAACATTCCCGAAACCTATGGCTCACCCGAAATTGGTCCGATAAGCACCGGTTTGGGCGAAATATACCAGTATATTATTGACATTAAACCTGAATTTAGGGCGAAATATACTCCAATGGATTTGCGAACCATTCAGGATTGGTTAGTAAAAAGACGCTTATCAGGTATAAATGGTGTTGTTGAAATTAACAGCTGGGGCGGATATTTAAAACAAAATGAAGTTTCAGTAGTTCCTGCCCGAATTAAAAGCCTTGATATCAGCCTAATGGAGATTTTTAATGCACTTGAAAATAACAATGGCATTTCGGGTGGTGCATATATCGAAAAAACAAACCAAAGTTATTTTATTCGTGGCGATGGGCAGGCTAGGACTTTAGAAGATATAGAAAATATTGTAGTTAAGAACAATGTAGGTACGCCTATCCTTATTAAAGATTTGGCAAACGTTACTTTTGGACATGCAAACCGATTTGGTGCTATTACTGCAAATGGTAAAGGCGAGACTGTGCTTGGGCAGATAATGATGCTAAAAAATGCCAATTCAAAAGTTGTAATCAATGAAGTAAAAGCTAAGGTAGCCGATATTCAGAAAAATTTGCCAAAGGGCATTTTTATCAATCCTATCCTCGAACGGAGCGAACTCATTTCTAAAACTACGTTCACTGTAGTCGAAAATCTTATCCTTGTGGCTATTATTGTGCTGCTAATTGTTATTTTACTGTTGGGCGACTTTCGTTCGGCATTGGTTATTGCATCGGTGATTCCTTTGGCATTGTTGTTTACCATTGGCATGATGTATATTTTTGGTATAGATGCCAATTTAATGAGTCTTGGTGCACTCGATTTTGGAATTATTATTGATGGAGCAGTAATTATTGTTGAATATATTGCTATAAAAATGGCTTTGCAGAATGAGGAAATTCTGTTGATCCAAAGCGGTGAACGGCAAGCATTAATGGAAAAAATTTCTATTGCTGGCGCTTCGAGGATGATGAAATCGGCTATTTTTGGGCAGGTTATTATTCTTATCGTTTTTATTCCCATCTTGTCGCTAAGTGGTGTTGAAGGAAAAATGTTCCGTCCAATGGCATAGTCGTTTTCATTTGCCATAATTGGTGCCATGATATTGGGAATTACATGGTTATCTGTTGCAACTTCACTCTTTTTAAAACCACGTGAAAAAAACGAAGTATTTCCGATTGGGTTTTGGAAAAATTTTATCAATCGTACAATCCTGTTATTAAATGGTCGTTTGGACATAAACACCTAGTGCTTGGTGCAGCAATTATTTCGTTATTGCTTACCGGATTGGTGTTTACACGCATTGGAGGCGAGTTTGTTCCTACACTCGATGAAGGAGACTTTGTAATTCAACCCGTGTTGAAAACAGGGACTTCACTTTCAAAAACGGTGGAAATGACCACCCAGATGGAGAATATCTTAATAAAAAATTTTCCCGATGAGGTTGACCAGATTGTTTGCCGTATTGGTGCTGCCGAAGTACCAACAGACCCCATGTCGATGGAAGAAATAGATATGATTATTAAATTAAAGCCCAAAAACGATTGGACTTCGGCGAAAAGCAAAGAAGAACTTTCCGATAAATTCCAAAAGCTCTATCAATAATTCCGGGTGTTGAATACGAATTTACACAACCCATCGAAATGCGGTTCAACGAGTTAATAACCGGTGTCCGTTCCGATATTGCCATTAAACTATTTGGCGAAGACCTCGACTATTTAAACCAAAATGCTCTTGAAATAAAAAACTTGATTGCAGATGTGCCGGGAGCAAGCGATATTATTATGGAAAAAACCGCTGGTTTGCCCCAAATAAAAGTTCATTATGATAGGAGAAAAATTGCTTATTACGGTCTGGACATCAACACCTTGAACATATATTTATCGGTAGCATTTGGGGGAAAAACTGCCGGAGTAATTTTTGAAGGCGGAAAACGATTCGATATGGTGATGAGGTTCGATAAGCAAAATAGAACCGATATTGACGATATTCGCCAAATGCAGGTGCCAGTTTCGACTGGGCAGATGATACCTTTGAGAGAGCTTGCCGATATACTTTACACGCAAGGTCCAGCAAAAATTTCGCACGATAATACACACCGGCGGGTAGTGGTAAGTGTGAATGTGCAAGGTCGCGATTTACAATCGGTTATTGTTGATATTCAACATAAAATCGATAAAAATATTAAACTCAAAGCTGGCAACTATATTGTATACGGTGGACAATTCGAGAATTTGAAAAATGCAACCAACCATTTGATGATTGCCGTACCTGTTGCCTTATTGTTGATCTTCATTTTTCTTCATTTTGCTTTCAAATCGTTCAAGGATGCCGTTATGATTTTTACGGCAATACCCTTAGCTACCGTAGGCGGAGTATTTCTGCTATGGTTTAGGGGTATGCCATTCAGCGTTTCTGCCGGAATTGGCTTAATTGCTCTTTTTGGAATTTCGGTTCTTAACGGCATTGTACTTATTGAGCATTTAAAGGAACTTCAGCATCAGGGAATGACTAGTCTGCGTGAATTAATACTTACTGGTGCTAAAAATCGTTTGAGACCGGTTTTGCTTACCGCCGGTGCTGCTGCTATGGGTTTTTTACCTATGGCTATATCAACCAGTGCAGGAGCCGAAGTTCAACGCCCACTTGCTACCGTTGTAATTGGTGGACTTATTACTTCCACAATGCTTACTATGATTGCTTTACCCTTACTTTTTGAGATTTTTTATAATGTAAAAGGAATTAAATTCTTCCCGTTAAGATTTATTCGTTCCACAAATCTCATTGTCATACTTCTATTTTATATTCCTACTATTTCAGGTTTTAGTCAGAATTCTGAAATAAAATTAAACGCTGCCATTGATACTGCTATGCATAACAATAGGCAAATTGCTGCATACCGTTATAAAGTTGACCAAAGCAAGGCATTAAAAAAAGCGGCTTTTGCACTAGATAAAACCATATTTAGCTATGGAACCGACCAAAATAACGTTGCCGAAAAAGGCTATCCATTAAAAGTATGGGGCATGGAACAAAGTTTTAGTTTCCCAACACTTTATTCGTCCGAAAGCAAATCAAGGCAAATAGAAGTATCGATAGCCGAAGCCAAATTGAGAAACATAAAAAACGAGTTGATAAAAAAAGTTTCCTATGCTTATTTCAATTATCAAATACTATTGAATAAAAAAAAATTGTATCAAACCCTCGATAGTCTTTATTATGTATTGCTTGCCAATTCCGAAAAAAGAGCAGAAACCGGCGATGTTAGCCGACTTGAAGTATTGAATATAAAAGCAAAAAAAATCAGATTGAACTACATATCAATACCATAAAAGTTGATATGGTAAATACATATCAACAATTGAAAGGTCTGATGAATTACGATAGCGATTTTACTGTACCATTAGCGTTTGAACTGTTGTCTGGCATTTTGGCAATACCCGCTTCTTTGCCGGTTTTCGATTTGTTGAAAAACGAAATTGAATATGCTCATTCTCTTGTTCGTATTGAAAAAAATAAAATGATGCCCGATTTCTCGGTCAATTATTTTTTGGGTTCTAATCAATATGAAAATGGAAAGTACTATCATGGTTTTCAGCTTGGTTTTGCAGTACCTTTTTTTTGTGGAGGCTACAAAGCCAACATAAATGCAGCCAGGTATTCGGCAAATGCTCAAAATTTATATATTCAAAATGAAATAAGTTTAATTAACAATCAGTTAAGAGAGTTGTTTGGTAAACATCTTACATACAAAGCATTGCTCGATAATTATAAAGTTTCAGAAGAGCCTTTAATGAATGACATAATGAAAACGGCATTAAAATCTTATCAATTGGGCGAAATAAACTTCTATCAGTTTGTTAGTAGCTACGAAACTGCCATACAAATTCAATTCAATTACTTAGACAATGTGTTAAATTACAATATAACAACTTCAGAAATAACCTTTTTTTCAAAATAAATAGCAAGCAAAATGAAAAAAAATATCCTTATAGTATGCGTAATTACTTTAATAGGTGTATCTTGCAATAATAAAGCCGAGCAAACTGCCGAAAATGATTCGGGTTTTATTCAAATTACAAAAGCGCAATTTGAATCTGAAAAAATGGAAATCGGTGCACCATTGATGCACCCTTTTGCCGATGCAGTTGATTTTACGGGTTCTATTATGCCGGCCGCCGATGGACAAGTACAAATTAGTGTACCTTTATCTGGGATAATTGATAAAATCTATTCCAAACCAGGACAAATCATTAGCAAAGGAGCAGCCATTTTTGAGGTATCCAGTAATGAGTTTGTGGACTTACAAAAAGATTTTGCGGAATCTGCTGCTATTATTTCAAGGTTAAAAATCGATTATTTAAGGGCAAAGGAATTGTTCAGTGAAAATATTTCAACCCAAAAGGATTTTTCTTTTGCCGAAAGTAACTATCATGCCGAAAATGCAAAATATAAGGCATTAAAAATTAAACTTCAAAACATTGAGCTTGATGTTTTGAAAATTGAAAAAGCTGATTTTTATACGTCCTATACCATAAAATCTCCTATTGATGGTTTTGTTTCGAGTATTCGTGCAACAATGGGTCAATTTATTGAACCTCAACAAAATATTGCAGAAATAATTAACGATAAGTAGTTCCAGATAAAACTATCTGTATTCGAGAAAAACAGTAGCAAAATTAAAACCGGACAAATAGTTGCGTTCTATTTAAACGGCAATAAATCTAAAAAATATAAAGCAACCATAAACGTTGTTGGAAAAAATATAATGCCCGATTCGAAGTCGATTGAGTGTTATGCTGCAATAGACAATATCAAAAGCATTAATATCGTCAATAACCAATATGTCGAAGGCGAGATTTATATTACAATTGATTCGGTTTTAGCGGTTCCTATCACAGCACTTATCAATTCCGAAAATGATGTCTATTTACTATTTTATGAAAAAGAAGCCAACTCAATATATAACTTCAAAAAATATAAAGTAAGCACTGGTCGAAATGCTAATAATTATGTTGAAATAACTGAGAAACTCCCTTATAACAAGTTATTGATTAAAGGAGGGTAAAATATTCAAATCGAATAATTAAAGATTAAAAAAAATAATTAAAAGGCTCTATAATGAATAATGCAAGTGAAATCAGGAACGTATTATTTGAACACATAGTTTACATAGTAATTTTCTTTGAATTTTATGACTCAGAATTCATAGTTTTTCCTTCGGCAAACAGACTTATTAACAAGAAAACAAAACGAAGTTTTATTCCTATGTGATCTAAATCTTTTTTGATTGAATGTTGTATCACGAAAATAAATATCAAGCTAAATAATTGTAAATACTTATATGTGGAATTATGCGAATAATTGTATTGGTATTGCAAACTAAAATAATCAATCATAAAATTCCAAAGATTATTTGTTTTTTTAACTTTTTGAAATTCAGCATAATCGGAGGCTAGTAAATATTAAATTATTAAAAAAATTTATTCTATGGATTTTCCAATTTTTCATTTAACATTTTTGGGTGATAGATTTCTATTTGTAATAATAGCTATTATACATACCATTGTGAATCATGGATTTGCAATAGGTTTAGTTCCGATTATTTCCATTATGGAATTTAGAGGGCTGCAAAGTAAAAATTCAGAGTGGGACGATTTAGCCTACAAAATGATGCGCGTGGTTTTTATCGTTACCACTACCGTAGGGGCAGCTACCGGAGTTGGTATATGGTTTTCGGCATCGTTAGTCAACCCCAATTCAATTGGGAGCTTGATTCGCGTTTTTTTCTCGGCATGGCTATTCGAATGGGTAATTTTTGTGAGCGAAGTAGCCATGGTTATGTTTTATTACCTTACCTGGAAAAAATGGACTTTGGGCATCAGCAAAGAAAAGCATTTTGCCATTGGCTATTTCCTGACCATTTTTTCGTGGGTTACCATGGCAATTATTGTTGCAATTCTTGGGTTTATGATGGATCCGGGCGACTGGGAACAAAAACGAACATTTTGGTATGGATTTTTAAATCCAATTTACTTACCTCAATTGGCTTTTCGAACCTTTTTGGCATTACTGCTGGGTGGTTCGGTAGCTTTATTTCTGATACATGCTTTTACCAAACGAGCTACCGAAA
>JACDZH010000181.1 GCA_013426815.1 Paludibacter sp. | reverse complement strand
ACTTCTCGTCCCGTTAAACTTTTTCGCTAACTTTGGTTTGAGCGAAAGACGGGACCTCCCGATAGTAATCGGGTAAACTTCTCGTCCCGTTAAACTTTTTCGCTAACTTTGGTTTGAGCGAAAGACGGGACTCGAACCCGCGACCCCGACCTTGGCAAGGTCGTGCTCTACCAACTGAGCTACTTTCGCAAAAAATTTTTATTTACGGAACAATGATTCCATAAATTTTATACTTTTATTCGGAAAATCGCCTACACTACCATCGTTTTGGCTATCGAGAAATCAATTTTCTTAATTGAAGCGCAAAGATACTTCCTTTTTGATAAATTGCAAATAATTCCTTAAAAAAACTTATTATTTTAATAAATTTCATTCTAATTTGCAACTTATTTATTGAATATATGATACTTACAACATTATATAAAGCCCAAAATCTATTTAAATTTCATTTTAATGGAATAATATGAAGGGTTTGTAGTAATTTTGCATTTATCAATAATCAAAACATGGAAGAATTGAACAAAGCCGATAAAATTAAGCTTAAAAAAACACAATCAAAATTCACTAAAGCAATTAATAATTATGGTTTAATTGAAGAAAATGACCATATTCTTATCGGTCTTTCGGGTGGAAAAGACTCACTGGCATTGGTCGAATTATTGGCAGAGCGAATGAAAAATTATATTCCACTATTTAAACTCACAGCTGTTCATATTACGGTATAAAATATCCGTTATCAGTCTGATTTAGAATACTTAAAATCATTTTCAGAAAGTTTAGGAATTTCATTCGTACATCACAATATACATTTCGATAATACAGCAGAGTCGAAAAAATCAACATGTTTTCTTTGTTCTTGGCAACGCCGAAAAGCATTATTTGTAGTGGCTGAAAATCTAAATTGCAATAAAATAGCATTGGGACATCATTTAGATGATATCGTCGAAACATTATTAATGAATCTGGTTTTTCAGGGTTCTTTTGGAAGTATGCCACCAAAGTTGAAAATGAATAAATTTGATATGACAATTATCCGACCATTGGTATTAATTTCTGAGACGGAATTGAAAGAAATGGAAAGAATACGTAATTATCAAAAGCAAGTAAAAAACTGCCCCTTCGAAAAAGAATCAATGAGACTAGATGCAAAAAAATTAATTTGTGAATTGGAAAAATGGAATCCTTATGTTCGTCAAAGTTTGTTGGCATCAATGGAAAATGTAAAAACAGAATATTTACCGGAGAAAATATCCAGAAAAATTCAAATATTTAAAAATGAAATCAAAAAAAATAAAAATGATTTATCAGTAAAAAAAATTTTTCTTTAATAACAATAAAGATGAATGTTTTATCGTTAAAAATATAATTACTTTTGCAAATAACATTAATTGATTATGAGAAAATTCTTTTATTTTTTACTTTTCTTTTTGGCATCAACAATATATTTTTCAAGTTTATATGCAGTTCGTGCTACTCCATATCCAATTACAATTACTCAGGTAGATGGTTCTGAAATTACAATCCGACTTCATGGGGATGAATTCTTCAGTTATAAAACCACTTTAGATGGTTATACATTATTAGCAAATTCCGATGGAATTTTGACTTATGCACAAATTGATTCAACTGGAAATCTTATTAGTTCGGGTGTGAAAGCTAACAATATTGAAAAACGTTTGAACAAAGAAAAATTATTTATCAAAAACATAACACCAAACCTGAATTTTAACAAACAAAATTTAGTGAATCGAACACTGCGTGTACGAGCTGTAATTTCAAATTTGAATATTCAGGCTAGTTATCCTAAAACCGGCTCACCAAAATCGCTAGTCATTTTAGTTAATTTCTCAGATAACAGTTATACCGTTTCCTCCCCACAAACTGCTTTCACTAATTTATTGAATCAAGATAATTATAGTACAAATGGTGGTACAGGGTCGGCGCGCGATTACTTTATGGCAAGTACTTATGGAAAATTTTCACCAACATTTGATGTTGTTGGTCCATATTCATTACCACAAACTTTAGAATATTATGGTAGAAACGATTCACAAGGCCAAGATATAAATGCTGTTCAAATGATAGTTGATGCTTGTTCGGTAGCAAATACAGCAGGTTTAGATTTTACGCAATATGATACGGATAATGATGGAATTATTGACAATGTGTTTGTATATTTTGCAGGTTATAATGAAGCCGAAAGAGCTGTAACAAATACAATTTGGCCACATCGATGGGGAGTTTACCCCGGAAGTAATTATACTGGAACTACTGCCTCAATAACTTTTGATGGAAAACGATTAAGAGATTATGCTTGTACATCTGAGTTAAGGAGTTCTTCGGGCTCAAATATGTGCGGTATTGGAACTTTTTGTCACGAATTTGGACATGTGCTGGGTCTACCCGATTATTACGACACATCAAATACACAAACTCATACCCTGGATTATTGGAATATAATGGATGCAGGTGCATATTTAAATAATGGTCGTACACCACCAACTTACTCTGTTTATGACCGTTTCTATCTTGGATATTTTACACCCGAACAAATCAAATCTCCTTCATTTTTAACATTAAAGCCAATTTATCAGGGAAAAACACAACCTAGTAATACAAACAACCAAGCTTATTTATTTTCTTCTGCCACACACAATTTGAATGGAGCGAATCCGAGTCCAACTGAATTTTTCATGGTAGAATACCGAAAGAAAACAGGCTGGGATGCGTATTTACCTGCCGAAGGTATGTTGATTTGGCATATTGATTATAACAAAACAGCATGGGATAATAATGCACCAAACAATTATACAGGTGTCTTTCAAACCTATAATAGTCATATGCGCGTTTATTTACAGCCACTAATTGGATCATCCATTACACCAGGAACTGCATTTACAAGTGGCTCATTTACACCAATTACCTGGGCAGGAACTGATATCAACCGACCAATCACTTACATAAAGAAGAATTCTGATAGTATCACTTTTCGGTTAATGGGTTGGGGAAATATTCCAACCATCTCAACTGTTGGTCAAGTTGATGCATTTAAAACGGTTCAGGGAACGCCTTCAGTTACCAAAACTATTACTGTAAGCGGTAATAAATTAATTGGAAATTTGAATTTGTCTTTTTATAATAATAATAATAATTTACATTTTGAAATAAAAAGATTATCAGATCCTGAAACTTCATGGGCTAAAACCATAAGTTTAATTCCAATTGACTCAATAATAAATAATCAAATTATTCAAATTCGTTATAATCCAGTTGAACCTTCATTTAGTAGTGTACATATTGATTCTTTGTTTTTTAAATCGACAAATGCAGAAACTATTAAAATTGCATTATCGGGGACTTCAACTAGAAAAGTATTGGTAGTGCCTCCAATTGCTATTGATGCCACAGACTTATCAATTGCAAGTTTCAAAGTCAACTGGAAGCCAACTTATGATGCTACAGGATATTATCTTACAGTTTATAACATCTCGGAGGGAAATTCTGAGTTGACCGAAGGTTTTGATAATGGAATGAAAGCACCTATCGATTGGACTATAAATGTTGATAATATTTCAAATTCAAACGAATATTTTGGTTTAAAAACACCATCGCTACTATTCTCGAATACAGGAGAATATATCGAAACAGAAAAGTACATACTTCCTGTAACCAAACTTACTTTTTATATTCGTTCTATTGGTGCAACTAATGGAGGATTTTTAATAAAAGCACAGAATGCACAAAGTAATTGGGTAAAAGTGGATAGTATTCCGGTTACAACAACGCTTTTCGAAAATAACAAATCATATACTTTTGATAACTCATTGGGTTATAATCGTTTTCGATTTACATATACAAAAGGAATTGAGTCAATTACAGTGGATGATGTTACAGTAGGTTTTGCAAAAAAATTGGAATATAATGCACGACATGAATGGATAACCGATACTACTTTAAACATTGTAAATCTGGTTTCAAACCGCGATTATTATTTTAAAGTCAAAGCCAGCGATAAGTTTTTAAACCCCGACAACACTATTAAATACGAAAATATTACCGATTTTTCAAATTTAATTCCAGTTCGAACATTGGAAAACAAATCCAAAAAAAATTCACTTATTGCAGTTGTTGATAATAATGGGATTGTTACAGTATTTCTGCCTTCAACCTCCGAAACCATACATATTTACACTATTCTAGGACATCGAATCAGAAGTATTTCAACAAATTATAACAAAGTGGAAATTGGTGATTTACCTCGAAAACAAGCTTATATTCTTCAAGTTGGAAACTTGAGGAAAAAAATTGCATTATAAAAATTTCGGTTGTATAAAAAAGTCGTTCATAGAAAGTGAAAACTTTTAATGAACGACTTTTTTACTTCTATTTATGCACAAAAAATATATTCAGATATTCAGATCTTCAAACTTTCAAACATCAAACCCTTCAAATCCCAATCCTATAACCACAACCATTTTTCCATTCATTGCAACCATAAGTAGTTTTTCCTTTGATCAAAGTTCCTTTTCCACAAAGCGGACAAATGGTTCCAATCAGATTGTCATCGGAAACTCTCACTTCATGCGACGGTTTTACTAAATTGACATCCCCTACCAACCGATTATCACTTTTTACATTAAAAACAATTTGTGTTATCATTGCTTTCATTTCGTCTAAGAAGTCCTTTGCAGCATATTCCCCACGTTCCAATTGTCTGAGTTTTTTTTCCCAAAGTCCTGTTAACTCAGCCGATTTCAGTAAATCTTCCTGAATAATCTGAATCAATTCCACACCGGTATTAGTGGCAATTAGGTTTTTACGTTCTTTACGAATATATTCACGTTTGAAAAGGGTTTCGATAATTGAAGCACGTGTGGAAGGACGACCAATGCCGTTTTCTTTAAGCGCGTCACGTAATTCATCGTTATCTACGAGTTTTCCGGCAGTTTCCATGGCTCGCAGCAAAGTGGCTTCGGTGTGTGGTTTGGGAGGCGAAGTCCATTTTTCGGCTAGTGTTGGTTCGTGTGGTCCACTTTCTCCTTTTACAAATAAAGGCAAGGTTTTTTCATCCTCTTCTTCACTTTCTTTATCTTCTGTTGAAATCTTAGTAAAAACAACACGCCATCCGGATTCTAAAATTTGTTTACCATTCACCTTGAATTCAACACTTTCTACCTCGCCCAAAACAGTAGTAGTTGAAATTTTACATTCGGGATAAAAATTGGCAATAAATCGACGTGCTACCAAGTCGAAAACTGCTCGTTCGGTATCAGTTAATGCAGTAGGATGAACACCAGTTGGAATAATTGCATGGTGATCAGTTACTTTCGAATTATCAAAAACCTTCTTGGTTTTTGGTAATTTAGTTTCCAATAATGGTTTGGTAAGTAATTCGTAATCTTTAATTCCTTTCAGAATTT
The DNA here is from genome assembly GCA_013426815.1 of Paludibacter sp. Classification (GTDB taxonomy): domain Bacteria; phylum Bacteroidota; class Bacteroidia; order Bacteroidales; family Paludibacteraceae; genus Paludibacter. Next base: position 1,145 of record JACDZH010000181.1, on the reverse strand, counting down.
CAGGAATTTTCGGGTAAATATCATCCGTTAAATAGGTAGTATCCACACGGGGATAAGTCGTAATTTTCTTTTCGTAAAGGCTTTGAATGATTTTAAGTGTTTCGTCGGCAGAATAACCAAACTTTTTATTGCATTCCACCTGGAGCGAAGTCAAATCAAAAAGACGCGGTGCAGATTCTGTTCCTTTTTTGGTAGCAATATCTGTCACAACAAAATCTGCCGTTCGAACTGTATTCAGAAAGTTTGTACCTTCTTCTACACCCGAAAACCGACCACTTGAAGCTGAAAAAGTAGTGTCGCGATATACGGTTTTCAATTCCCAATAGGCTTCCGGTTTGAAATTTTCTATTTCCAATTGCCTGTTTACAATCAAAGCCAGAGTAGGAGTTTGTACCCGACCAATAGATAGTACCTGACGATTTTTTCCGTATTTGAGCGTATAAAGTCTGGTTGCATTCATTCCGAGCAACCAATCACCGATTGCCCTCGAAAGTCCCGCTTCGTAAAGGCGTTGATATTTACTTTGATCTTTTAATTTAGTGAAACCTTCACGAATTGCTTCTTCGGTGAGTGACGAAATCCACAGTCGTTTTACAGGACATTTACACAAAGCTTTTTGCATAACCCAACGCTGTATCAATTCTCCTTCCTGGCCCGCATCACCGCAATTTATAACTTCATCGGCAGTTGCCATCAAAGATTCAATTACTTTAAATTGCTTTTGAATGCCGCTGTCATTCATCACTTTAATACCAAATCGCTGTGGTATCATGGGCAAATTACTCAATGTCCAGGGTTTCCATTCAGGTAAATATTCATGAGGTTCCAGCAATCCGCACAAATGACCGAAAGTCCAGGTTATTTGGTATCCATTGCCTTCGATATATCCATCGTTTCGGTTTTTTGCACCAAGTACTTCGGCTATATCGCGTGCCACACTGGGCTTTTCGGCTATGCAAACAATCATCAATTTTCAGTTCTAAGTATTTAATTATCAGTAGAAATATCCAAATTAACTCTGGTATTATCTGTTCCTCATTTTCTTTTGCAAATGTACAGAAATTCTTCTATACGGCAACAGAAATATCTTGGCTTTATGTTTTTACTTTTCTAAAACGTAAATAAAATTTACGTTTTTTATTTTA
>JACDZH010000180.1 GCA_013426815.1 Paludibacter sp. | reverse complement strand
TATACACAAATTTTTAAACACTTTTGTGACTAAAAAAACACACTCTAATTAGTTGTATTGCTTATACTATCAACAATAATTCAGAATTTATTTTTTACTCTCGAAAAGGGAACTTTTTCTACAGAACAAAAATCGTTGTGTTGATATTTAAAATAACCGGTTATGGCTATCATGGCGGCATTATCGGTAGTAAAAGCAAAAGGAGGAATGTATATCTCCCAACCCAGTTTTTTTCCATCGTCCTGAAATGCCTGACGAAGTGATGAGTTGGCAGAAACGCCACCCGCAACTGCCACATGACGGATATTTAATTCTAATGCTGCTTTTCGGAGTTTACTCATCAAAATCTCAACCACAGTAGCTTGAATTGAAGCACAAAGGTCACTCAAATTTTCTGCAACAAAGTTTGGATTTTCCTTGACTCTGTTTCTCAACAAATAAAGAAACGATGTTTTCAAGCCACTAAAACTATAATTATAATCGTGAATTTGTGGTTTGTTAAAAGTAAAAGCTTTGGAATTTCCCTCTTGTGCTAAACGGTCGATTTGTGGTCCGCCAGGATAGGGGAGTCCCATCACTTTGGCACATTTATCGAATGCTTCACCTGCGGCATCATCTATGGTTTGTCCCATCACTTCCATATCGTCATAGGCTTTCACCAGTACAATTTGTGAATTTCCACCTGAAACAAGCAGGCATAAGAAAGGAAATTCAGGTTGTCGCTCATCGAGTTTTCCTTCACTTATAAAATGAGCCAATACATGTGCCTGTAAGTGATTTACATCCAAAAGTGGTATGTTCAATGCTTGAGCAAATCCTTTGGCAAATGAAGTTCCTACCAAAAGTGAACCCAATAAACCGGGTCCACGCGTAAATGCGATTCCGGTAAGTTCAGATTTTTCAATTCCTGCACGTTTTAATGCTTCGTGTACAACAGGTATAATGTTGAGTTGGTGAGCACGCGAAGCCAGTTCGGGAACAACTCCTCCAAAACTGGCATGAACTGCCTGACTGGCAATGACATTGGAAAGCAGAACACCATCCCGAATTACCGAAGCAGAAGTGTCATCGCACGAAGATTCTATCCCTAATATTGTTATTGAATTCATACTTTATTTTTTACCATTTATACCTTATTAAATTGCAGTTTTATTTGTTAAATGGTTGCAATATAATTACCTAAATAATAATGGTATGATAATTGTTAATAATCAATTATTAATTATTTTGCTTTGTTATTGCTCTTTGATTATTGAAATCACAATTTATTATTTACTTTTGTCAAATAAAGTCCAAAGGTATAAAAAAAAAATTTAAAATAGTAGGTTTTACCATCGCGGGAATAATTTTATTTTTCGCGGCTATTTTTATTTTGCTGAAAACCAACAAAGTGCAAAATTATCTTGCCCAAACTATAGTAAGTGAACTTAATGATAAACTTCATATCAAAGTTAAGGTAGGTGAAATAGAATATAAACTTTTCAATTCCATAACTATTAACGACTTGTATGTAGAAGATTTAAAGCACGATACCCTCATTTTTTCAAAACAAGCCAATGCCCATTTCAATTTCTGGGAATTTTTTAATGGAAAAATTTTATTCACCTCTGTTGAATTAGATCGACTTTATGGAAATCTAGTGATAGACACCCTGGGTCATTCTAACCTTGATTTTATCATTAAAGCTTTCGAAAAGCCTACATCAAACGACAGCACAAACATCGAGTATCGGATTAATCAATTCAAATTGAAAAATTCCTGGTTTAATTATACGAATTTGAAATTTTACAAAAACCTTCCTAATAAGGTATTCAATCCTAATAGGCTTAAATTTAAGCAAATATATGCAGATGTGTCTCTTGATTTTTTCAAAAAGGACAGCCTGAGTGCCCATATACTTAGCTTAAGTGCCGTTGAACGGTCGGGTTTGATTATCAAAAATTTGTCTACGTACATTTTAGGTTCATCGGCTAAAGCCCAAATTCCTATGTTTGATTTGAAACTGCCAAATTCTGAAATTCATTTGGAAAATATTGAACTAAAATATGATAGTTTGGTCAATCTGAGTCATTTTGCCGAAAAGGTTCGTTTGATGGCTCCTATCAGCTCCACCAATATTACACTTTCCGATTTAAAGGCTCTTATTCCTGAATTTAAAAATATACTTGGAACTGTAACTGTCAATGGATTGATTTCGGGACGAATTTCCAGTCTGCGTTTTAAAAAAATGGAACTGAAATATGGAAAAAACTTTCTACTGAAAGCTGATTTGGATTTGAGTGGACTTCCTAATTTGAGTGAAGCGTTTATTTATGGACAAATTAATGAATTACATTTTGAAAGGAATGATTTACAAGATTTTATTTCTGATTTCACCCGAAAGCCATTTGTTTTACCCAATGAGTTGAATCAACTGGGTTTGATTAGATACAAGGGAAATATTACAGGATTCTTAAACAATTTGGTAGTATATGGAAATTTAAATACTGATATTGGAAGCATTTCTACTGATATTCTTTTGAAACTAGAAAATAAGTTCAAAGATTTGACCTACGATGGAACAATTAAATCGGCCAATCTTCAGCTGGGAAGGATGCTGAATGGCAAACAATTTGGTAATATATCTTTCAATTTTAACACCAAGGGTTCTAAAAAAGAAAATGCCAGTTTACAAGGTACAATTATTGCAAAAGTGCCCGAATTTAAATTTAACAATTATTCTTATCGCGACCTCGATTTCAACGGTAAGTACGATGGAAAAGGTTTTGATGGAAAAGTAGATGTAAAAGATGATAATATCAATGCACATTTTATTGGAAAAATTGATTTAACACAGCAGTTACCCATTTTAAATTTTGATTTGAAAGTACTAAATATCAACTTTCAGGCATTAAATCTAACGGATAAATATCCAGGCGCCACCCTGTCGTTTATTGGAAAAACAAATATTGTTGGCAATTCGCTTGAAAATATCAATGGGTTTGTTCGATTCGATAGCATTACTTTTACAAATCAAAATAAAACTTTGAATTTAAATGAGATTCAACTTGTTTCAAGGATAGATAAAGATTTCACACAATTTGCAATCACCTCCGATTTTGTGAATGGTGCTTTTAGAGGTAATTTTAAATATAACACTATTAAACAGTCTATCAATCAGATAATACAAAAATACCTGCCCTCATTGGCAGCTGCGAATAAACATGCAACTGAAAAATACTCCAATCATATTGATGTGGATTTGAAAATATCAAACACCAAGTTGATTTCAGAAGTTCTGAATTTACCTTATATATTGGACGGAATTTCGACAATAAAAGGTTATATTGATGAAAAATCTAATCGTATCAATTTAGCAGTTAATGTACCTTTGATAAAAGCGTTTAAACAACAACTCGAAAAAATTTCATTACAGATTGAAAATCCGAAACAACTTCTACAACTAACATCCAGGGCTCAATTACAACAAAAGGATGGGCTTATAAATTTCTTTATGTTGGCTTCGGCAGCCAAAGATAGTGTTCGAACTCAGATAGGATGGCAAAATTCACAACAAATCACAAATGCAGGTGATGTTCATTTTATTACGAGATTTAGGGAGGAGCTTGGAAAAGTAGCTGCACAAATGTCGGTATTACCTACTCAGGTAATTATTGCCGACTCTATTTGGAGTATTCATGCTTGTAAAATTGATTTGAATACCGACAGCACTATCAATATTCATAATTTTCGTTTTGATAATAATGCCCAATTTATTAACATTAATGGTATAGCTTCGAAAAGTCATCTTGATGGTTTAATTTTCACAATGAATGATTTAGACTTGGATTTTTTAACCCAACTATTAAAGTTAAAGGGATTTGCCATTGGAGGAAATGTAACAGGGAAAGCAACTTTATTCAGTGTATTGCAACAACCAATTTTTGAAGCAAACCTAACTGTACAAGACCTGAAGCTCAATCATAAATGGATGGCAAATGGTAGAATAACTTCCTATTGGGATAAATTGAACAATCAATTACTGGCTCGAGGCACTTTTGTAAATAAAAATAATGACACAATAATTGTTGCAAATGCAGTTTATACACCAAAATCCGATTCAATTAATGTTATTTATGATGCTCAAAATGTGAGCATTGAATTTCTGACACCTTATTTTGAGAGTGTTGTACAGAATGTGAAAGGATTTGCAACCGGTAAAATCCGCATGTTTGGGCAACTGAAACCCGGAATAAAATTTGAAGGTAACGCCTTTGTAAATAACGGACAAGCTTCCGTAAAAATGCTTAAAACAACATACTACTTCAATGATACCGTACACTTAACTACCAATTCAATTGCTTTACGGAATGTGAAAATTTACGATCAGGAGCGAAATCCAGCGATATTAAATGGTTTGATGACCCACAACGGTTATTTTCGTCACATGAAATTTAATGTGAATGTGACAGGCAATAATATTTTGGGAATGAATACATTACCCTCAGATAATGACTATTTTTATGGAAAAGCTTATGCGAATGGAACAGTGCGAATTTTCGGTGATGAAAAAGAAGCCAATATAGTGGTAAATGCCGTATCACAACCTCAAACAAAGTGTTTTATTAAAATGGGCGGCGCATCTAAAGTGTCGGATAATAGTTTTATTAATTTTGTCAATAAAAAGGTTTTAACAAAAAATGAGATTTTACAACGCAAAACTTCAAATAGCGACTTTAATGTAAAAGTTGATTTACAATTAGATATAACTACCGACGCAGAAATGGAATTAATTGTTGACCCAAAAGCCGGTGATATGATTACCGGAAAAGGTGATGGAAATTTACGCGTGGTATTTGATACAAATTCCAGTATAAAACTTTATGGAACCTATGCTATTAATAATGGATATTATTTGTTCACACTTCAAAATGCAATACGAAAAGAATTTAAAATTGACAAAGGCAGCAGCATTGCCTGGACAGGTGATCCGTTTAATGCTCAGGTAAAAATTCGTGCCTTGTACCCACTTACAGCATCGCTCAAAGATTTGTTGGACGATACCCAACTACGCACAATTTCACGAACAAGTGTACCCGTCAATTGTGTTTTGAAACTGTCAGAAAACCTTATGAAGCCAACCATTAGTTTTGATATAGAACTGCCAACAAGCGATGAAGGTGTTAAACAACAGGTTCGCAACATTATCAATACCGATGAAATGATGAACCGTCAAATCATGTATTTGTTAGTTGTTAATAAGTTTTTTAGACCTGAGTACCTGCGTGCTACCACTTCCAATATTGCAACCAATGAAGGTGTTTCGTTTCTTGCTTCAACACTTAGTGGACAGATGAACAGCTGGTTATCGCAGATGCAAATTAGCAATTTCACGCTCGGATTTGACTGGCGAAAGTCGGATAAAATCATTAACGAATATCAGGCACAAATACTATTTCAACCAAATAATCGTTGGATAATGAATGGAAATATTGGGTATAGCGATGACATAAATCTAGCCAACAGATTTATTGGAGATATTGATATTGAATATTTACTCACGGAATCCGGAAAAATCCGTTTAAAAGGTTACAATCATACCATTAACCGTTACCAGCTCACTACCAATGCCAAAACTACGCAGGGTTTTGGCACAATTTATAAAGAAGATTTTGCCAGTTTCGACGATTTGGTAAGCTATTATTGGCATTTACTGACTTTTAGCAGCAAAAAGAAAACAAATGAAAAAGCTCCAACTAATAATAACTAACAGCATAATTATCAGTTGTCTGATGCTGATTTTCCAAAATTTAACGGCTCAGAATATTGAAAAATTTTATGTGAATATGCCAGATGTAATTAACCCGACATTAAGCAAACAAAACCGCCTCGAATTACTAGAATATCACAAAGCCAAACAAAGTGACAGCACAGTCAATCGTTTTGGAAATAAAGCGTATTTGGTATGTTTCGACACTATCAACCAGCGAATAGTAGTCAGAAACACGGTGAGTTCCACTTTCGAAATGAAAGTAATGATGGTTGAATCAGTTTTAATAATTGGAATAATTCGCACAGTATGTGCTCCTATTTGCCAGTCATCAGTTGAATTTTATGATACTACATGGGCACCTATTTCGCTTCAGTTTATCATGCCAAAAGCAATAGATTGGTTGAATGAAAAAGGTTTTGAAGGACAAAATATGGATAGGAAATGGGTAAAAAGTGTTCTGGAAAACAGTTTTATATCCCTGAGTTTTGACCCCATAAAACCCGAAATTATTGCCAAAAATAATAGTTTGGAATTTGTTTCAGAAGTGGATCGAAAACTGATTGCTACAATCTTGTTTACCAAGGAAATAATATTAAAGCGCGATGGTCGTAAGTGGATTCCCGAAAAATAGAATAAAGGTAAATTCGATCGTGAAATAGATCTCAACTAGGAATTGGTATATCTGAATAAGTCACATTATCTGGTTGGAAATGAATTAATAGAAAACGTATTACAGACTTTTGACTATTAAAAAAATGGTAATTTTATATGTTTATTAAAAGAATACACTATTGACCGACAAAAATTAAAAACTGTCGGATTTTAAATTTATATATCTGA
>JACDZH010000179.1 GCA_013426815.1 Paludibacter sp. | reverse complement strand
ATGAAAGACAAATGTAAACTTTTTTCTTTAGGTACAACACCCGATACTCATTTTAAATAATTATTTGGAGAATTTTGTAATCATTTTTTTAAGTCCCCTTGGGGATTTAGGGGGCTTCCCCATACAAATCAAAATCGGTTGCACTTAAAATTTTAACCATACAGAACTCACCTTTTTTAACGCCTAAAGTTGTACTTGGTATCAACACTTCGGGATCAACTTCGGGCGAATCATATTCGGTTCGTCCCACAAAATAAGCATCCTCTACCCTATCAATCATCACTTTATAAGTTTTTCCTATCTTGGCTTGATTAATTTCAGCGGAAATCCCCTGTTGGATTAACATGATATCAGCCACACGCTTGTTTTTTTCTTCGTCAGAAATATCGTCTTTGAATGTTTTGTATGAGTAGGTTCCTTCTTCGTTTGAAAAAGCAAAAGCGCCCATTCGTTCAAATCTTGCTTTGCAAATAAAATCTTTTAACTCCTCTACATCGGCGTCTGTTTCGCCCGAATGTCCAAGCAATAAAGTAGTCCGTAAATGAATAAAAGGCACTTCTGTACGTATTTTATCAATCAATTCGTAAGTTTGAGCCGAAGTAATATTGCGTCGCATTTTGGTCAGCATATTGTCGCTTATATGTTGCAAAGCCAAATCAAGGTAATTACATACATTGTCGCGTTCACGCATCACTTTCAATATTTCGTATGGAAAATGAGCCGGATAAGCATAATGCAATCGCAACCATTCTACACCGGGTATATCCGAAAGTCGCTCGGTCAATTCAACCAATTTCAATGTTTTATAACGGTCAAGACCATAATACGACAAATCCTGAGCTATCAATTGAAATTCTTTCACACCTCGTCCAACTAATCCTTTTATTTCATTTTCAATATCTTCCATCGACCTTGAACGATGCTTTCCGGTAATAATTGGAATGGCACAATATGAACAGGTTCTGTTACAACCTTCTGATATTTTGATATATGCATAATGATTCGGTGTTGTCAAAGTACGTTCCAAACGTAAATCGGCACGGTATTCCTGCCCCAGTTCCTTCAGAATATCGGTATAATTAAATTTGCCGTAAAATTTATCTACTTCGGGAATCTCCAAACTCAATTCTCTTAAATATCGTTCAGAAAGACAGCCCATTACAAATAGCTTGCCTATTTTATTATGTTTGCGCAAATCGGCAAACTGTAAAATAGTATTGATACTTTCTTCTTTAGCATCGCCAATAAATCCACAAGTATTGACAATCACTATATCGCCATCAGGATTTTCTGCATCGTGCCTTACTTTATAACCCAGCACATCAAACTGCCGCATCAGCTGCTCCGAATCAACCAGGTTTTTGGAACAACCAAGCGTAATAACATCTACTGTTCCTTTATTATTTGAATTTTTCAACCAATAATCATTTTTAGTCCTACAATTTTCTTTAAGCGTTGGGTGATTTAGGAATTTCATTCAAACAACGATGCCACAAACTCTGTTCTATCAAACACCTTTAGATGATTAATTCATTCACCTAAGCCAATATATTTTTTAATAAATTTTAATTTATCAATCATTTTGCTTGCAAAAGCCATTTCCAAACCGAAACAATCTCTATTTTGACATTTCCATTTATTATTGTACTCTGATCGTCCAAATTGATTATTAGCAGATTATTAGCTTCAACTAGCTCTGATGTCTTAATTAAAGATGTGATTTCACGTTTTTCGGTTTCGGCTAATCCCAGCGAATAAGCCACTTGAATTAAGGATTTGGTAGCCGGCACATAAAAATCTACTTCTGTTTTATCTTTCACATAAAACACCTGATCTTTGTATAAACGTCTTAATTTACAAGCAACTATGTTTTCGATTAATAGGGTTTCGGGTCGGTACAAAAATAATGATAAAATTCCATTATCGATAAAATAATTTTTTCGGGTTGATTCCCTTTCACTTATTTTTTCGACATGAAATTTTTAACACTAAATATCAACCACGATTCTTCCAAAAATGTTGCATATTCGATTATAGTTGCTGTTCCAATTTTTGTTCCACTCGACTGTATTATATTTTTGATACGGTTAAATGAAACCTCATTGTGAACACATTATTTATTCTAAATATAAAACAAATAGCTTCTAACATATTCTACATACAAAACAATTTGATGCATTGTGTTATTTATTCAATAACTAAAATTATCTGAAATTGAATATTTTGAGAAGTATAAATTTATTAATTCAATTTCATTCAAACAACGAAGCCACAAACTCTGTTCTATCAAACACTTGTAAATGATCAATTCCTTCGCCCAAACCAATATATTTTACGGGAATTTTAAACTGATCGGAGATGCCAATCACTACGCCACCTTTGGCAGTTCCATCTAGTTTGGTTACAGCCAATGCGGTAACATCGGTAGCTTTGGTAAATTGTTTTGCCTGCTCATAAGCATTCTGTCCTGTAGAGCCGTCCAACACCAACAATACTTCGTGTGGTGCATCGGGAATCACTTTTTGCATCACGTTTTTAATTTTGGTCAACTCGTTCATCAAGTTGATTTTATTGTGCAATCGTCCGGCAGTATCTATAATCACCACATCGGCGTTGTTGGCTTTTGCCGAAGCAATGGTATCGTAAGCCACCGAAGCCGGATCGGCACCCATCTTTTGTTTAATCACCTGCACTCCTGCTCGTTCACCCCAAATAACCAATTGGTCAACAGCCGCAGCACGAAAAGTATCGGCAGCACCCAAATAAACTTTTTTGCCCGCTTTGGTAAATTGATAAGCAAGTTTACCAATGGTGGTTGTTTTTCCAACTCCATTAACACCCACAACCATAATTACATATGGCGAAGCTGGTAGTGGCGAATCAAAATCAATTGGCGTATCGGAATTGCTTTCGGCTAATAAAGCGGCTATTTCTTCTTTCAGAATTACGTTTAGCTCGGTAGTATTTACATATTTATCCTGAGCTACTCGTTTTTCAATCCGTTCAATTATGCGTATTGTGGTTTCAACTCCAACATCCGAAGTGATAAGTACTTCTTCTAAGTTATCGAGCACCTCATCGTCTACTTTCGATTTACCGGCAACGGCACGTGTTAGTTTTGAAAAAACGCTTTCTTTGGTTTTCGATAATCCTTCATCGAGCGTTTGTTTTTTATCTTTACTAAAAAAATTGAATAATCCCATATTTTGGTCTTTGTTCTTTACTCTTGGTTCTTGTGTCTGATTAATAGCATACAAAATTAAGTTTTTTTTTTGAGCTTACGGCAAAAAAAATCCCCTCATTTACAAAATGAGGGGATTTTCCTAATATTTATAAACGATAAATCTTATTTTACAAAATAATCTTTCACTTTATCGTTGTGTACAATTTCTTCCTGGAACATATAAGCACCGGTTTTAGGTGATTTCACCATTTTAATAACCTTTGCAAATGAACGTCCTTCTCCTTTTTGGAGTGATGCAACCGCTTTCTTAGCCATGATTCAGATCTTATTTAATTTCTTTATGAATAGTTACTTTTTTCAAAATAGGGTTGTATTTTTTCAATTCCATACGTGCCGGTGTGTTTTTTCTGTTTTTCACTGTAATATAACGTGAAGTTCCGGGCATACCGCTTTCTTTATGCTCTGTGCATTCCAATATTACTTGGACTCTAGCTTCTTTTGTTTTCTTTGCCATTGTTTTGTTTTCTTTCTAAAAATTACGCGTATAAATACCCTTTTTCAGATGCTTTTTTGATGGCAGCATCCAATCCCACTTTGTTTATGGTACGTAGTCCGTTAGCCGAAACTTTCAAGCTAACCCAGGTATCATGTTCTACCCAATAGAATTTCTTTGTAAACAAGTTCACTTCAAAAGTTCTTTTGGTTCTACGTTTAGAGTGTGATACATTGTTTCCTACCATTGCTTTCTTTCCGGTAATTTGACAAATCTTTGACATTTCAATATCTTTTTATTGTTTACATTTTTTCTCAAAAACAGTTTGCAAAAGTACAGCATATTTTTCAATTATGCAAGTATAATAGGCTAATAATATTAATAAAAATCCAAAAGCCAACAATTTAAACAGTAATCTGTTGATAATGTGATTTATTTTTGAAATAGATTCGTCAATTTTGTTGTTTGGGAACGAAAAAACTCAGTCAAAAAATACTTTTTTTTTTCATTTTAGTAATTCATAATATTTCATGAAATGTTTTTTTCTAAACAATATCAGATTTGTCAACTTGTATCTTGTAACTAAATACTTGTAACTATTTAAATTAAATTATTTCTTTCAACAGAAGCAATGCTGCTTGTGTTGCACGTTGTATATTTTGGTCACGTAACAGTCCGAAATGATATTCTTTGCTAATGGTAGTTTCAGCCGAACAAGCGGAAATCCAAACTGTTCCAACCGGTTTTTCTGCCGTTCCACCACCAGGACCTGCTATTCCTGAAGTAGCAATTGCATAATCAGTATTCATCAACCTACGAACTCCATTAGCCATTTGATCAACAACACATTGACTTACAGCCCCATAAAGTTCCAAATCATCAATAGAAACTTGTAAAACATTTATTTTAATATCATTGGCATACGCTACCACCGAACCTTTATAAAAATCCGAACTTCCTGGAATCGATGTAAATAAATGTGCAATATTTCCACCAGTACAACTTTCTGCTGTCGCCACTATTTTGCCCTGATCCAACAACAAGTTTCCTATGACTTGTTCCAAGGGAATATCTTCATACGCCACAATTGCATTCCCGAGTATCTGACTCAAAAGATCAATTTGCTGATTCATAACAAATTCCAATGAGAGCATATTGTCTAATATTCCACTTAAACGCAGTTTTACAATTCCTGAATTGGGCAAATATGCCAAATTAATAAATTCCGGTAGTTCATTTTCCCAATCAGAAATTTTTAATGCCAATATTGATTCGGGAAACCCATAAACTTGAACTGTTTTATGTAAGATAACCGGTGTTTTAAATTGTTTTTGAAGTCGCGGAATAATCTCGGCACGCATGGCTTGTTTCATTTCGTAAGGAACACCTGGCATCGAAACGATTACTTTTCCTTCTTTTTCGAACCAGGTAATAGGCGCAGTACCAACTGTGTTTTGAATCACAGTACAATTTTCGGGAACCATAGCCTGCAATTTGGTCAATTCGTTGATTACAAAATTTGGGCGTTTTGAAAATTGATATTGGATATTTTCGAGTACTGACACATTAAATATCAACTTAGTATCAAAATATCTAGTCAGTGTTTGTTTAGTAATATCATCGTTTGTAGGGCCAATACCTCCTGTAAAAAGCACAATATCAGCTCTTTGTAAAGCAAAATCCAAAGACTCGACTATTTGATTTGCATTATCGTGAACCGAAGAAATTTGAGCCAGTTCAAATCCGGCGTTATTTAACTCAATTGCCATCCATGCGGAATTTGTATCTACAATTTGACCAATTAGTATTTCATCCCCTATGGTGATGATTTCTACCTTTACACGATTGTTTTCCATTTTATTTTCTGTTTTTTAATACAGCATCCGCAATTTCCAATTGCTCAAACCAACTTTCGCCAAATTTTCGAATCAAAGGTTCTTTTAAAAATTGATATACAGGTACTTTTAATTTTCCACCCAATTGGCGAGCACAATTGCAAACACGCCAACGATGATAATTAACTGCTATGTAATCCTCGTATTTTTGCAATCGAACTGGATATAAATGGCAGGAAATTGGTTTATAAAAATTGGTTTTACCCTCTCGATAAGCTTTTTCGATAGCACATTTGCAAATTCCATTTTTATCGGTATAAGTAAAAACGCATTCCTCTCCGTTTACAATTGAAGTAACAGGTTCATCGTCAGTATCAATATATGAAACACCTTGATTGCAAATTACTTCTTTCGATTTTTCAGTTAAATCGTCCCAAATTATTGGTAAAAGATCTTCAATAATTTTCACCTCATCCACTTCAAGCGGTGCACCATTATCGCCTTCGATACAACAAATACCATTACAGACAGTTAAATCGCAAACAAAATGTTCATACAGTAAATCAAGACTGATTATCGTATCTTTAATTTGAAGCATATATTCATTTATTATTTAAAAATTTACCATTTACAATTTTTACTAATCAACTATTAAACCAATTAAAGCATCTTAGTTGGTGTTTCATCATCATTTCCTTTCAGAACTGGTAAACTAATATGGTACTTTACAGCCAAAATCCTGATAAGAATAACAGATAATGCGGATAAGATTTGAATCAATACCGCTGAAAATTCCATCCGAAAACAGATAAAATAAACCAAACCACCACACAAGCCAATGCATATATCTTTTCGGAAAATTAGTGGTACTTCGCTCATCAAAATATCGCGAATAAATACAACAGCCGAACCGGTTATCATTCCCATAAGAATGGAACCTAATATTAAAAATTTGCCGATAAACTTTTTTCTTTACCTATAACTACAAATAAACCCAAGCCGACAGTATCAAATTTAAATATATTATTGTTCATTCCAATTTATTGTTGTCCGCTAAAAGCGGTATTTAAAAATTTATTGTTGTTATAAGGTCT
>JACDZH010000178.1 GCA_013426815.1 Paludibacter sp. | reverse complement strand
TGTTAGCTATAAAAATGAATTTTAGGTACAACACCCGATACTCATATTAAATAATCTTTCCTTGATAATAAATATAAACTCATCTATTTGAGATTGGTTTTCTGCAATAATCTCGTTTAATTCTTCACGCAGAAAATGAGCTACACAGACTTTGGCAGCTTTATTATCATCAATTTTCTCTTTCTTTTTAATCTTCCCTTTTTCTTTTAGGATTTCTAATTCTCCTTGTTCTGCGAGTATAACTGTTACAACAGTGTAAATGCGATTATAAATCACAAAAAATGTAAAAAAGCTATCAAAATAATCCTCTAATGAACCAGAATTATGACCGTTGGCTTTTGTTTTCCAACGTTGATAGAACTCTTTCAATTCGTGTTGTATGATAACTAAATTCATAATAATACGTATGTTGTTTAACCTATTGCTGTTTAAATATCACTTTAAAAATTAGCATCATTATCAAGTGTTGAATCCTCTACCTTAAAATCGAATCCATAACTTGCAATAAATTTCTTGATTTTAACCTTATCCAAGTCGCTTGTTTCTGGTATTAATCGTTTAGGTTTCAATATAATCTTTTCTATCAGGTCGTTAAGTTCAATAGGTACAGACAAACCATTTTCTGACTTTTGCTTTTCCCAAAAGTCCACATTTCTTGATTCTTCATTGGCACAAAAAAACAACCTAAATTCATTTTCCTCTTTAAACTCTATTCTTTTGTGTACAAAAGGAGTAAAAAAATTATACCTATCATAAGGATATTCAAACTCATTATACCAAATATCTTTGTTATAATCAATGTATCTAACTTTGCTGTAATAAATAGTGTTTTCACTTTTTTTTAATGCATTAAATAGTCTTTCGGTATTAGTTTGAATGACAATACCGTCTTTACCTTTAAGATAACGCTCCCACATTCCAATTGATTCATGGTTGCTAATTATCCAACAATTTAAGACTATATTAGATTTCATTTTAAGATGTTCAAACTGAAACTCCTTTCTTTTTCCATTCCTATCACGTTCTTCAACTTCACATATTGGCAATGACCCCTCAAATTCATCCGAATTTATGGAAGCTCTTGAAAAGAAAATAGCTTTTTCGTTCAATATACTCGTAAATTTATCTATAGACATATACCGCCATAATACAGCATTTTCTTCTATTGGAATTGTGACTTTTGGGAATTTGATTATTGCCATATTTTTGAGGTTATAGATTTTATCATTGATATAGTTGCCTACAATAGTCAATCAATTCAAGAGATAATTTCAAGGGAATCTCAATATTCACAAACATTCAACTTCAAGAATTTCATTCGTGTGAAACCCGATTGTTCTAAGTCGCTCAATCTGTGACTCATTTAAGTTCTCTTTAACTAACAAGCTTGCTTTTAAACGACCTTCGGTATTTATTGGAGGTTTAGAATTAAAATTGGTAGAAATCTCTTTGAACTCAGACTCATCAAGTGAAATTTCTATTGTGATGTTGTGACCATAATATTTAAATGAATCAGTAGTTGGAAGAAAGTTGACACCAATTGAATGCCTTTCTAAGATAGATTTCTGAAACAAATACTCACGAGAATATTGTCGATTAATTGGAATTCTCTTTTGAATTTCGGTTTCAATGATTGATTTCAAAACAAGATCTTCACCTGAAGCTTCCAAATAAATTGTTAGCTCACTTAAATTAAAGTTTTCCATGATTGTTATTTTAGTTGCAAATTATAGTTTAACTTCTATTTAAACTTGCTAAACCAGTTTGAAGGATTAAATGAATAATTTATATTTAACATTATTCACACGCTGCCGCAAGAACTTAATGACATTGATCGTGCGGCAGCAGGTGCTACAACTAAATTACCAATTTTTACTTCTTATTTAAATTTTGTTGCAAACACCGATTTTTTATCTTTACTACACAAGTTCAATTATAACCCAAGACTTTCAATATATTCCTCCAATATTTTTTGATTCTGGTCGGTGGACATGAGCCTGAACATATCAAGAGTTCCTAATCTAAATTCAAGTGCGGTAGTAATCACAGTTAAATTCTGAACATAAAATGTTTTATACCAATTTAAACCTGTGAAAAAATGAGCTTCGAACAGTGAAAATTTGTCTGACAAGTCAACAAAGAAATCAATACTGCCCTTTGCAATTGGAACCCAATGAGGTTTAAAGAATTGTACATCAATATCATTGTTTAAAGACTCCAGATAAGCTAACCATTCTTTCTGTACCTTATCAAGTTCATCTGCTGTAATGAACTCAAAAGCCAGCAAGTCTAACTTATCTTTTGAATAGCTATTTAACTCATTGAGGATACCTGCAAGTTTATTTAAATTTGCTCCCCATTCTTGTGAAAAATTTTCAAATTTCATATTTTGTGATTTTAATTTTATCGATTCATATAAATAGTACTTTCAATTTGATTTAAATCTGGTTCAAAAAACAGCTCTCGGTTGTGGAGTATTATATCAGGATTAGTTGATTTATCATTATAAATTGTGTTTATTATTAATTTCCCATAAACTAGTTGTCTTGTTTCATCCAATTGAGGTGCATCTGTTAACTCCCAACCAAAAGTATATAATTTCTCTATATAATCAATATTGTTTTTTGCCCAAACGATAATAAAATTAACAGTACCAATTTTTGTTGTTAGTAAATATTGTTCTTTAAATTTAACTTCATATGTATCTTGAATATTAGGGAAATTATTGAAAAATGATTTTAACGCCATTATTCTATAACCATTGTCGTTAAATAAATATATATCACCATTGAGTTTGACTTTTACTATTCCATTCTCAAAATCACCAACCTCATCATATATACAATTGATTATTTCAGTTCCATATTTATTAATAAATCCATATTTTTCATTCAAACCTACTTTTGCAAATTTATTTGACAAAACACATATCGAATCATACTTACATGGAACTATATGTACACCTACATTGTTAATAATACCACACATTCCATTTATTTCAACTACAGCTAGTCCATATTTAAATGATTCAGCATTATCGTAAATTAATGGAATTATTTCATTTCCTTTCTTATCTATAAATCCACATTTTTTATTATTGCTCACTAATGCTAATCCCCCATTAAAGTTAAAGACGTCATAATATTTAATTTCAATTATAATTTTGTTGTCAAAGCTCAAAAGACCATATTTACTATTGGATTTTAATAGTGCGAATCCTTCAATATATCGTGAAGAAATACATATTGATTCAATATAAGTTGGTTGCATTATAATTTGTCCCTTTTTATTTATTACACCCCATTTCCCATTAAGTTTTATAGAGGCTAATTCTCCTTCAAAACTATCTACATAATCATATAGTATTGGTATAATTATAATCCCATTTTTATTTATTGTTCCCCATTTTTTGTCAAGAGAAACAGATGCAAATCCCCCTATAAAACTTTTAGCATTATCAAAAATAATGGGAATCACTATTTTACCATTTTTGTCAATATAACCATATTTACCGTTCATTTTTACTGAAGCAAAACCTTCGCTAAAATCACAAACATCATCATAAACTATTGGTATCTTAATATCACCAAAGCTATTAATAAATCCATATTTAAAGTACATCTTTGTTTCTGTCTCAATAAACTTTCTAACAATAACTAGTCCTTCATGAAAATATGGACATGAAAACCTTTTTTTTTCAAAAAATTCAAAAACTTTTTAATCATAAATCAAAGGAATAATTTCTTGACCTGAACTATTGATATATCCATATTTCCCATTTAATTCTACTGCAGCGAAGCCCTCTTTAAATTCATGTATATAATCATATTTATTTTTACATACAATGATACTGTCATTATAATCTACTATAATCGAATTTTTCCATTCTTTAGTAGAAATCAAAATCCTTTTATGTCTATTCAAATAAATCAAATTTAATTCATTGTTTATCCACATTACATCATCACGGTCGAAAATCTTATTTCCATCTTTATTAATGTAATAATAACCGTATTCAGTTTCAGTCCAACTTTCATCATTGTTAAAATCATATACTTCATTTTTATAATTATAACATATTTCTGCAATACCATTATTGAATTCATAGCTTCTATCAAAATATTTCTCAATAACCAAACTGCCATTCTTGTCTATAGAATTCCAGCCTACTTCCCCATCATTTTTACAGTAAACTGCTGCCATGCCTTCGCTAAAATTATCCGCTTTTAAGTAATTCGGTTCTATAATTATATCCCCCAACTTATTAATATAACCATATAGGTCATTTACTTTTACAACTGCTAGTCCCTCGCTAAAATTATAAGCATATTCATAAATAGGCAGTATAATACATTCTCCTCTTTCATTAATGAAACCAAACTTATCATTTATTTCTACAACCGCTAGTCCTTCGCTAAAATTATGAATTTCTGTGTAAATTATTGATGTGATTTCTTCTCCATTTTTATTCACCAATCCATATTTTTCAGAAACTTTTATTTTATACAAATTGTCACCAAGTTTATTAATGTCATCGTATTTATGTTTAACAGTTAATCTACCACGCTCTATAATCCTGTAAAAACCATCTTTCCAAACAATTTCAAAAGATTCATCAGGTTCTTCATCCTCAATGCTTTTATCCTTCATATTTAGTTGTGTTTCCAGGTCATTTAAAACATAACTGTTTGATATGTTGAAGATTTCTCGTCTAATTAGTTCTAAATTTAATAATGCATATTCATATAAATCTATTTTTTCTGATAATTTTGTTTGTATTTGATCAATAGTGTAATTATCTAATCTTTTTTGTTCAAATATATTTTCTCCAATATTATAAATTTTCTTATGGCGGTATTTGAATTGGTAGTGATTATAGTTTTCTTCAATTGTTTTAAATAGCGAATTGTCAAAGGATTTATATACAGACTCAGATTTTCTGTAGTTTAAAATATAATTTTTAAATTTTTTTTTCCAGTATTTGGATTCAGTTGAAAAATTTGCCCAATAACTTGGGGCTTCCTGAAATAAACAGGAATGCCAGTCTTTAAAGAATTTAGCTATAATATCCCAATCAAAAACCTTGACAACAAATTCAATAAAATTTTGACTTTCAAGTACAGTTTCTTTAATTTTCTTGGTTGTAATTTTTTGGTATTTCAATTCTTTTAAAAACCTATACAGCATGCCTCTATATTTTAGTTCTATCATGTGTTGTAAGGGTAGAATTTCTTCCAAATCATTTACATATTTTCCAAAAGTAATTAAGTTATCCAGATTTTGATTATCATCAATAAAAACATCACTTAAGTCAGTGATGTATTTATCAACTGTTTTTGATTCGACTTCGATAGATTTATTATCTTCAGTTATTTTAAATAGTTTGTCGCTTAAATCGATAGGATTATCCCTTTTAAGATTATCTATCTTATTAAACATATTTTTAATCATATTTGTACCTTTTCTATTCAATAAAAATGTATCAACACTAGTTCCATTAAATTGTCTTCTTTTAATGATAGCCATATCAAGTGTTATCAATTTATTTTCCAGGTGTGATTTGCTTGTATTGAGGTATATACAAAGAAGATCTTTCAATATAAAAACGGATAAGATATTAAATTCCTTTGCTATTTCTGTAAAGCTAAAGAATTCATTTTTACCCATAAGTCTAGAATTGTTTTTATAGATCAAAGGAAAATCAATCTCTGCTTCAGAATCATATCTTAAATCTACAACATATACTTCTAATTCAAATTTCTGATTGAATCTTATTTTCTCATCTCTTTTCATAAACTGTTAGATTTCACTAATTGTAGAAACATATTGTATGTAAGTATTCTTTGAATAGATATTTTGTTGTGCCGCATGATTGTATCATGTGGCAAAAACTTTAAATCAATACAATATCCAATAAACCTTTTTCTCCGGCATAATCAATGGCACTACGATATTTTATACAACCAAAGATTTGATGTACCTAAAATTGGAATTTCTGCATCGGAGAAATAGGGGCCGATTTCGGCAACCATTTCGGGAAAACTTGATTTTCATTCAATTCAGTTCATTTCTACCAAGTACACAATGCCTTGACCACCTTCGCCTAACTTCCGTTTTAATGGTGATTTTGCCACCAACTTTTTGTTCAATTTTGTCGTTTTGTTTGGATTCTTTCATAAAAAAGTTTTGGTATAGGCGCTTAGATCGCTGTTGTTATTTTGCTTTTAATCAATCTTTTAGGTTCACTAAGAACCATCCTTTTTATGAGTAAATCGAAGATTGACCCCATCATTGCACGTCTATAGTATCGAAAATGATACTCATCGAGATAACCTTGCAGCCGTTCTTTTGAACAATGGTGGTGTATTCCTCGCAACCATCCTTGTATGTTCATTATATGAATATGCAACTGTTGCATTCCTTTTCCTTTTTCCGAAGGAATTTGCTCTAAGTTTGGATAGTCTTTTTTAATGGTAAATATCCTTTCCAAACGTCTGTAATGACATTTGCATTATCGCTTATATATGTTTCAAAAAACGGTCTAAATTCTCTACTTGAGGCGTGCTCAATTACTTGCGCATAAGCTCGACCTACACCTTTTTTGTCGTACAAAATTTCAAGTCCAACAATTACTAACCTGAGTTCGGGATAAGAAAGTGTGTCAAAAAGTTGTATCATAGGAGT
>JACDZH010000177.1 GCA_013426815.1 Paludibacter sp. | reverse complement strand
GACCTTATAACAACAATAAATTTTTAAATACCGCTTTTAGCGGACAACAATGAAATATAATATGAAAACAATTGGTATTCAAATTAAATCAACATCTGCAATACTTGTAGTGCTTGAAAAAAACTATAATGGAATAATTTCACAGACATCTGAGTCAGCTAAATTTGATATTCAAGATCCAAACAATTCAGATCAAATAAAACAATTTAGAGATCAAATAAACGCAGCTTTCGATTCAATTAAACCAACAAAAATTGGTATTATGGCAAGAAATGCCAACGCAAAAGGGGATAGGTCGCCTTCTCCAGTTTCTTTTAAATTAGAGGGGATTATTCAATTATACGATAAAGTTAATGTTGAGTTTGTATGGCCTCAAACTTTAGCTGCAAATTTCAAAAAAAAACCAAAGATTAGTTCTGCTAAACTCAAATATCAAGAAGATGCTTTTGATGTTGCATATTATTTGATTTAAATTATAATCATATGACAGAATTAAAAGATGACAGCTGTGTAGAAGTTATTAGGAAATTTGTTAGAACTAATCCTGATATCGATGTATATGATTACATTAAGAGAGGTTGCAACGGTGAAGTCTATTTTGGCAGAAGGAAAAAAATGGGTGATGATGTAGTTTTGAAGTTTTATTGGGCTTTTTCAAATTATGATGCAACGGAAGAAGCAGTAATATTACAAAAGATTAGTCATAAAAATATTATAAAAATATACGATCTCAGATTTCTTCCACCAAATTACGCTTTCTTTTTAATGCCTAAAATTACCGGAGGTGATTTACTGGGAATAATTGACACTAAAAATTATTCAACAAAAGAAGCTCTTAATATTATCACAAATATCTTACTTGGTTTAACCGAACTTCATTCAGCTCACAAACTAGTACATAGGGATTTAAAGCCGGGGAATATATTAATTAATCTTTCAGATAATCGCCCAATAATCGCAGATTTGGGAGCAGTTAAAAAGATTGATGTTGCAGATGGTCATGTAACTGCTTCAAAAGCTACATATTTATATTTACCACCAGAAGCTATAGAGAGAAATGAATACTATTTTCAATCAGATATATATCAGGTAGGATTAATCATGTTTCAGTTATTAGGTGGATTCTTTCCAATAAATGAACCTGAGAAATGGCTAAGCCATAAAGAAAAAAACCAGATTAATGAAGTCAAAGACCCATTTATAAGGAAGGATAAGTTAGAAGAATTTGTTGGAAATAAGATATTAAAAGGAAAAATAGCAGATACTAATACATTACCATACTATTTAGACTCTGCATATAAACGGGTTATAAAAAAAGCGCTGAACCTCGATTATCGAAAAAGATATGAAAATACTTCTTTATTTCTAAAAGAAGTTCATAATTTATTGAGGTCTTTCCCTGATTATAAAGAAAAGACTAATGAACTGTCAGTGAAGCACGATAGCGGAAAGCAATATAAGATATATGAGAATCAGAAGTGTGAAATCGTTCTTGAAAAAAAACCTTTAAATAAAGATTGGCGCAAAGATAATAGTCATAATGGAACAATTGAATCTGCTCTATCAATAGCCCGAAAAAACTAATAATATTTATGAACGTCCCCTCATTTAAAGAAGACCATATCAGTCAGGTGCCCGCTTTGCAGATGCTGCAAAAGTTGGGTTACACCTATCTTTCGCCAACGGAAGCAGAAAATCTGCGTGGTGGCAAGACGAGTAATGTGTTGCTGGAAGATATTTTGCGCAAGCAGTTGAAGTCTATTAATTCAGATAAACGGATAAGTTCTACCAAGACTACCTATATCAGCGATGCCAATATCGAAAACGGCATTCGGGCATTGAAAGAGCTACCTATGAACGAAGGCTATATTGCAGCCAGCGAAACACTTTATAACCTGATTACGTTAGGCAAGACCTTTGAGCAGAGTTTCGATGGGGACAAGAAAAGCATTACGGTGCAATATATCGACTGGGAAAACCGCGAGAATAATGTGTATAATGTAACCGAAGAATACAGCGTGGTGCGCAGTACCAGTCAGGAGCATTACCGTCCGGATATTGTGCTGTTTATCAACGGCATTCCGGCGTGCGTGATTGAGTGCAAGCGCCCTGATATGAAAAACCCATTGGAGCAGGCAATTAGTCAGCATTTACGTAATCAGCAGGAAGATGGCATACGGAGTTTGTATGTATATTCTCAGTTGACTTTGAGCCTGTCCACGCAGGATGGAGCGTATGCCACCAATGGCACACCCGAAAAGTTCTGGGCAAAATGGACGGAGAAGTTTGAAAACGATGCCGAGGAAAAACAGTACAGAGCGGAGTTGCAAGAACTGAAGAATCAGGTTTTAGAACCTGAGCAAAAAAGCAAATTATTTGGCGACCGTTTCCGCTATGTGCGTCAGTATTTCGACGATTTGGAAACAGAAACCATACAACCCACGGTGCAAGATGAGTATTTATTTGGACTGTGCAGACCAGGAAGGTTGATGGATTTGATTTTTAATTTTATACTGTATGATAATGGAGATAAGAAAATAGCCCGTTATCAGCAGTTTTTTGCCATCAAGAAAGCCATGCAACGGATGCTTCAAATTGAAGGCGGTCGGCGCAAGGGTGGTGTCATCTGGCATACACAAGGCAGTGGAAAATCGCTGACCATGGTGATGCTGGCTCAGGCTATTGCTATGGAAAAAAGTATTCGTAATCCGAAAATTGTGTTGGTAACCGACCGTACCGATTTGGATAGTCAGATTACAGGCACTTTTCGCAAATGTGGGCGGTTTGTGGAAAATGCAAGCACCGGGCAGCGGTTGGTGGAGTTGCTGCAAAGCAAGAGTGATGCAGTGGTAACCACCATTATAAATAAGTTTGTGGCGGCGATAAAGAAAATAAAAGAACCGTTGGATAGTCACGATATTTTTGTGTTGGTGGACGAAGGGCACCGTACACAACACGGCACGTTCAATATCGAAATGCAAAAGACCTTACCCAATGCCTGTTTTATTGCCATGACAGGAACTCCGCTATTCAAGAAAGATAAAAGTACTGCGTTGAAATTTGGTGGCATTATTGACGCCTATACCGTTGACCAGGCTGTTAAAGATAAGGCGGTAGTGCCTTTGTTGTACGAAGGACGACTTGCCCGCCAAACCGTGAATGAAGGACCGTTGGATACGTTCTTTGGTATGGTGTCGGAACCGCTTTCCGAATATCAGAAAGCAGATTTTAAAAAGAAATTTAGTCGTGCCGACCAGTTGAACAGTGCAGAGCAAAAGATTTATGCCATTGCGTGGAATATCAGTCTGCATTATCGGGATAACTGGCAGGGAACTCCATTCAAAGCACAGTTAGTATGTGATAAGAAAGTAAATGCCATTCGTTACAAACAATTTTTGGATGAAATAGGAATTGTAAGCAGTGAAGTATTGATTTCGTCCATCGACGAACGCGAAGGAGAAGACAGCGCTTACGAGAAATCGAATGAGATAGAGAATCGTTTTTGGAAGAAAATGATGGATGAGCATGGCAATGCTAAAAAGTATGAGAGTAATATTATCAACCGATTCAAGAAAGGTGAAACACCCGAGATTATTATTGTGGTTGATAAGCTGCTTACCGGCTTTGACGAACCTAAAAACACCGTACTTTATCTTACCAGGAATTTACAGGGACATAAGTTATTGCAAGCCATTGCCCGCGTAAACCGCATTTACCCCGATAAGGATTTTGGCTACATCATAGACTACTACGGCGTTATTGAGAATCTGGACGATGCATTGGAGCTGTATTCTACTTTCGAAGAGTTTGACGACGACGATTTAGTGGGAACGCTCACCAATATCAACGAAGAAATAAAGAAACTACCGCAGAAGCATTCGGAGTTGTGGGATATTTTTAAAACCGTGGTGAATAAACGAGATGCAGAAGCTTATCAGGTGTTGCTGAAAGATGAGGCAGTGCGCGCTATTTTCTATGATAAACTGGCTGCCTTTACCAAAGGGTTGAAACTGGCTTTCTCGTCGATGGAGTTTTACAAGCAGGTGGATGAAAAGCATATTGAGCGATATAAAATGGATTTGACGATGTTTATGAAGTTGCGGTTGGCGGTGGTGGAACGTTACAGCGACACAGTGGATTACAAACAATACGAAGGGCAGATTCAGAAACTGATTGATACGCACGTAACTACCGAAAAGGTGGAAGTGATTACAGAACTGGTCAATATCTTTGATAAAGAGAAATTTCAGGAGGAAGTAGAAAATACAACAGGTAAGGCTGCAAAAGCAGATAAAATTGCCAGTCGTACGGCGAAGCATATTACGGAGAAGATGGATGAAGATCCGGCTTTTTACAAGAAGTTCTCGCAGATGTTGCGGGAAACCATTTTTGAATACGAAACACACCGAATCAATGAAGTGGTTTATTTGATGCGGGTAATGGAAATTATGAACAATGTGTTGGCACATACCGACAGTGATATTCCGGAAGTGCTGAACGACAAAGATGTGGCGAAAGCATTTTATGGTTTGAGTGTTGAATCACTGAGCGATAAAATAAAAGATACGGCTATTCTTAAGGAAATTTCAACTCAAACAGCACTGAAAATAGATGAACTGGTTCAGGAAGCTGTGTTGGACAACGGTATTCCCATTGTTGACTGGCAGGTAAAGTCCAATATTACCGGAAAACTGTTGATTGAAATAGGTGATTATCTGATTGACGAAGTTTGCGATAAACACGGTGTTGAACTGTCGTTTGGAGAGATGGATGAGATAGCTAAGAAGTATATTGATGTAGCTAAAACCCGTTACAAATAATGACTGATTTTATTGAATACGGTTCGAAACGAATTGATTTCAGACTGGAATATTCGGATAGGAGAACATTGGGCATTACTGTAACACCCGATTTGGATGTACTGGTAAAAGCTCCAGTGGATACTGCTGTTGATGTCATCAAAGAACGACTCCGAAAGAAAGCCCCCTGGATTATCCGCCAATTGAGTTTCTTTTTATCCTTTCAACCCAGATTAACCGACCGTAAATTTATAGGTGGTGAAACGCATTTATATCTTGGCAAGCAATACCGACTGAAAGTTATAAGTTATGAGTCAGGAATTATGAGTGGTGATAGCGTTAAGCTAAAGGGTCAATTTCTGGAAGTGTATACACGAGACAACACAAAGGTGAAAGATTTGGTTGAGGCATGGTATCTAAATAAGGCGAAGGTTAGATTTCATGAAATTGCAGAACCATTATTCAATTCGTTTACTTCAAAATATAACTTATCACTTATCACTTATCACTTATCACCTATCAATCAGACAGATGCTTACCCGTTGGGGAAGTTGTACTGCAAAAGGACGAATCATTCTTAACCCGGAGCTGATAAAAGCTCCCAAAGCATGTATTGAGTATGTGATAGTACATGAACTTTGCCATTTAATCCATCACGACCATACACAGAAATTCCTTGACCTGCAGACCCGCGAAATGCCTGAATGGGAAAAATGGAAAAATAAATTAGAGACGTTGTTGGCGTAAAAAGGCAAAAACTGTTTCTTATTCATTTAGCTCTCAGGTACTGCACAGGCCATTTTATTTCTTCCACTGTTTTGGCTGTAGCAGAAATGGGAAAATACGGGTTTCGTAACAATTCCCTACCTATCAGAACCAAGTCGGCTTTATCATTTTCGAGAATTTCACTAATTTGTTCCACTGTTGTAATCAAACCAACAGTAGCTGTTTTAATACCTATTTTACGGATAGCTTCGGAGAACTGAACCTGATAACCAGGT
The DNA here is from genome assembly GCA_013426815.1 of Paludibacter sp. Taxonomy (GTDB): domain Bacteria; phylum Bacteroidota; class Bacteroidia; order Bacteroidales; family Paludibacteraceae; genus Paludibacter. The sequence continues at coordinate 959 of JACDZH010000177.1, read as the reverse complement.
GCTACAGGAATTTTGGCGGTGGCAATGTTTCCTCCCGATGAACAGTCAATTAAATCAATGCCCATTTCTTTCAATCTACTGCAAAGTTCAACGGTCTCATCTAAGTTCCAACCTCCTTCAGTCCAATCGGTTGCTGAGAGGCGTACCAGCAAAGGTAAATCTTTAGGCCAAACAGTTTGAATTGCTGCGGTTATTTCTAGTAAAAATCGAATACGGTTTTCAAAACTACCACCATATTCATCGGTTCTGTGGTTGCTCAACGGTGATAAAAACTGATGAATCAAATAACCGTGTGCACCATGAATTTCGAGCACTTTGAAACCGGCTTTTTGGGCTCGTTCGGCAGCTTCTTTGAATTGAGTAATAAGAACGTTTATTCCGTTTTTGTCAAGTACAACCGGGGGAATTTCCGTTATTTCAAAAGGAATGGCTGAAGGTGCAACCGTTACCCAACCACCATTTCCTGTAGAAAGTTGTTTACTGCCTTTTTCGGGTGAGTCGTGCGATGCTTTTCGTCCAGCATGTCCAATCTGAATACCAGCAACAGAACCGTTTTTGTGAATAAATTTTACAATTTCCCTTAATCCGGTAATGTGCTCATCGTTCCATATTCCCAAATCGAACGGCGTTATACGACCTTCGGATGTTACTCCAGTAGCTTCAACAATGATAATACCAACACCACCTACAGCACGAGTTCCGTAATGCACATAATGCCAATCGTTTGAAAATCCATCACTGGCTGAATATTGGCACATAGGGGGCATGCCTATCCTGTTTTTGAAAGTAACCGATTTAAGCGTTAGTGGTTGATTAAGATGTGCCATAAAATAGAATGTTTGGATAGAAACAAAAGTAAATGAATTCTTGCATTTAAACACACTGAAGAGCTAAATGTTTTGGGTTAAAATCGAGTAGGAGAAACGGGATTAGTTCCCGTTTCGTCCTCTCACACCACC
>JACDZH010000176.1 GCA_013426815.1 Paludibacter sp. | reverse complement strand
TTTTTGTTTGCAAAGATACAAATTATATGCGTAATTATATATGTCGTTTATTATAAACCACTAACCCACACTATAACCAAGCTCCAAAAGCCAATGGATATAATTCCTCCAAATTTAAAGGATGTATGAAATAACACCATAACCGAACCCAAAGTACAAAGAAAAATATGAAAATCGAGCCAGTATTTTAATGCTCCTAATTCCATAAAAATTTTGTATCTTTTACGTATCATGTAAGAAAACAGGCCTAATAGAATAAATATTGTACCATAAATTCCTAAATTATGACCAATATAACCACTTGGATAAAGTAGTTTATGCATTTGGTTTAGTTCACCTGTGGAAGTGTAATATCTCTCTTCAATTGGCAGGTTATAATAAGCTCTACCATAATAGCTTAATCCTAAAATAGTTGCAATAATTATTATAAAGTAAAGAGAAATTGATAATTTATGAAAAAATTGATTCATAATAATATTGTTAATATTATATATTTATAATTTGGTTTAATATAAATTCATTCTTATGAATTTGTAAAGATTTAAAATATATGTTTTAAATATCAGTTATTCAGATATATATATATATTAAAAACTTAACTAAATTACTTTTTTTGTCTTTTTTCTGCATTATAAGCTGCAATTACCAATGAAATAAAAATAACAATTGCAATATAAACAGAATTTGGTATAGGTGGAGGAGTTCCCTGAGCGTAGGAATGCATCCCCGTCAGATAATAATTAACACCAAAAAAAGTCATGATGATGGTGTTAAAACCAATTAATGCCAAACTGCTTAATATAAACTGATTATTGGCATTTGGCACATTGCGGAGATGTAAAATTGCAGAATAAACTAAAATACTCACCAATGCCCATGTTTCTTTAGGATCCCAACCCCAATATCTTCCCCACGATTCGTTAGCCCAAACACCTCCTATAAAGCAACCAATAGTTAACAGTAATACTCCTATTAATAATGCCATTTCAATAATGTAACTAATTTCTTGAATGCTGCTTTTTAACCTGTTATTGTTCTTTTTGTTGCGGGCTATCATCAATATTAAATTAAGCATACCTAACAATGCACCCATTGCTAAAAATCCATAACTTGAAGTTATTATTGCAACATGAATAATTAACCAATAAGATTTAAGTACCGGAACTAAATTTGTGATTTCGGGATTCATCCAACTCATGCCTGCTACAAATAAAGCAATTCCTGATAAAATTCCTGTAACTGCAAGTGATATTGGGGATTTGTGAGCAAAAAGTAAACCCGAAAGGGCAGCAGCCCAACCTACAAAAATCATAGTTTCGTAACCATTACTCCATGGTGCATGATTGGAAATATACCAACGGATGGTCAATCCTCCAGTGTAAACCACAAAGACAAAAATAAACGGATAAACTGCGAAATTCAAATATTTATCTAATCCTGCATTAATTTTAAAAATATCAATTAAATGAAGCATCAATAGCAAGAAACCCATGATAGAATATATAATTGCTAATTTTCCAAAGGTATTAAGGTCATTGTAAATAATTTCCAAATTTATTTTGTTAACCGATGGTAGATTGTTTCCTGCATTTGTCAATTGATAGCTTTTTATTCGTGTTAGATGTTCATTGGCATCTGCCCAATTCCCGGAAGACATAGCTTCATTTGCTGCATTGAAATAATTCGCAAGCAACATTTCAGGTGAATTTTTTGAGTAAGATTCTATCATCGGTTCAACCGATTTTCCGATTATGGCGTTTATTTGCTCGTCAGACATTCCACCCATACCCGGCGGTGGTGTTTTTTCATCATTGTTGCCCATACCCAATGGAGTATTTATTTCATTTTTACTATTCATTCCTCCAGCAGGACTTATTTGTTTATGCGTTTGCTCATTAATAATAGGTTTTGCAGTAATCCATTTTGCTGTTTCATTTCCGGGTATTGGAAACAATGCCAGCATATTATTATTGAAAATTTGAAAGCATATATTTACACGTTCATCAACATTAACCACTTCTTTATCGTACTTATTGTGGGTGGTTTGTTCTTTCTGATAGATTTTTTCAATTAAGTCTTTTAACCTATACTCACCACCATTGTAGAAATCAAATATCTGATTAAATGATATATAACCGTTTATAGCTCCCAATTCCTTTGCCAATTGGTCATTTGCTACTTTTATCAATTGCTCATTTTCCCAAGACGATGGATTGGTACTCATACCCAATACAACTTCTACGGCTGACTTATTTTGGTATGTTGTTTTTTTTGTAATTTTTCGCAAAATATCTAAAGCGAAGGTGTTGAAAGGTTCTATCCTTCCCTGAGTCTCATCTTGAATATATAAACTACTTAGGTTGGATAAATGTGCTTTTTTAGTAATTTCGTTATCTATTGCATACATTGAAACCGAACCAAATAATAATCCTATTAACAAAATTAATTTACCTGCTTTACGTTTTAGTTGGAGTTCGCTGCTCAATTTCACTACTGTTCTGAATCGACTGTTTTTATTGAATAAAGTAAGAACCATACCGAGCATCATTAGAAAATAGCCAAAATATGTTATTGTTGTTCCCCAATAATCTTGATTTACAGAAAGAATTGTTCCTTTTTCGTCCTGATCGTATGAAGCTTGAAAAAAACGATAACCACGATACTTTAAAATATTGTTCATATAAATTCTGAATGGACGTTCTGTTTTCAATTCTTTGTCGGTGACTGTTATTTCACTGGCATAGGAGGAAGGACTATTTGAACCGGCATATCTGTCCAACTGGAACTTTCGTAATGTGATACTAAAAGGTAATTTATGTTTTAAAATTCCGTATGAAACACTTATTTTTACATTATTTATCAGGCAAATGGCAGTTGTAGAAACTTCATCTTTTGAACTTAAAACATTAATACGTTTACTGGTATTTCCATCGCTCACATTGAAAATTATAGCGTTTTTTCCTATTTTTTTAATTCCGGTTTTTTCCATTTCAGGAGTGAGTTGTGTTAAATTTTTCTTTGCTTTTGGTATAAATGTTTTTAATACAAATATCACATTATCAACTTTATAAATAGTTTTTTGAAGAGCAGGGTAGGAGTCACCTGGAATTAAAAAATCTTCCTTTTTCTCCATCATACTCATTTTGGCAATTGGCAATGAAGTTTTAAAGAAAAGTTGATTGTCTATCAATGAAAAGGATATGTCTGCTTTGTGAATTGAATCATTGAAAGCAAAATCGATATTCTCAAAATTATTGGTTTCGCCACTTAATAATACAAAATCCATTCCTTCATTTTGTGCATTCATAACAAAAAGCGAGAGTGCAGGCTCGCCTTGTTTGTCAGGGACTATTGTTTCAATAGAATTTGGAATAAAAAACTCATTTTCAACCGTTATTTTTTTATCACCGATTTCCAAATTTTCAGAAAAAGTGTTTGAAGCACCTTCTGAAAAACTTGCTTCAGTTGTTTTCTCCACTTGTTCGCCCTTATATTCAGCCACTATACGCACCGAACTTTTTTCAATTGAAATTTCATTACTGGTTTCACCCTGCCGAATGTGCATTATGCCTTCTGATCCAAAATATCGTGTAATCCCAGCACCGATTATCATTATCACAAATGCCAAATGAAAAAGTAACACGCTGAATTTCTGTTTGTTAAATATCTTAAAACGAACTACACTTCCTAATAAATTGATTACTAATAGCACTAATAATATTTCGAACCATTTGGCATTGTAAACTATTTCTTTGGCATATACTGTTCCTGAACTACTTTCGGCAAAGGTGGCATAAGCAATACTTGCACCGAATATAATTAATAATACAACTGTACTTAACATCGAAAAGAGTATATCATTTATTTTTTTCATGGTGATATTTATATTTAAATGAAATATTGTTTGTTGTTTTACCTGATAATAGTTCAAATTGACATATAACTTATGAGAGTGCAAAGATATTTCAATTTAAATAGATAATTAATATTTTATTTAAATTTATATTCATTTGCATGAAAATGACTTTTCTTATAACTTATGTACGTAATATTTGCCTAGAAGTAAGTTAAAACGCTGGCAAACATTGTGATAAGTAAAAACCAAATTGCCAATTCAATTAAATATATCGATTTATGAAGCGTTGTTGCTATATTTCCGATTAATAACAACTGAAAGAAATTAACCACAGTTACATTTTTTCCCCGTAAATTTTAATAATGAAAAAAAAATACGTTTTTTTGCAATTTCCGTTCGATGAAGTAAAATAAATAAATCCAAACACTTATGAAAATTTAACTCCAAAGAAAAAACATAAAATCAAAATGATTATATTCCAGTAAATTATATGGTTCTAACTTTTGTGTGGTTTGATGGTTAATTAAAAAAATCAAGCACATATAGCATATCCCAAGCGTCGGGAGTTACCTCTATTTATTCACAATAGAATCACTTAGTTTCTTTTCAATATTAAGAGTATTAAATAAAACAATAGCTTTGAGATTATTCTACATATCAAATTATTAAGCATCTATTTTGTATATTTTCAAAGAAAATTTATAAAACTATGTGAACATTTATTTTCTTAATTTTTTATGACTATGTGGAACTATATGTATTAATTGTTAATTGTCGTAAAACCTACACGAATTCTATTAGTACCAATAATACTACAATTAAATGGTATTACTTGATTAATTTTAATCCTTCCAACGCAGAACTATCACCTGGCCGTATTAACAAAGCTTCGTTGAAAAGTACCTTAGCTTCTGACAATTTTCCTAAATTGAGTTTTGACCACGCAAGCATATTGATAGAATCGTAATCCAAAGGATAGAGGTTTACTATCTTTTCAAATAGTTTCAATGCACTGCTAAATTCTTTTCGGTTATAATAAATTACTCCTAACCAATAGTTTGCTACAGTATTCAGTGGATCAATTTTTAGTATTTGTAAATATTGTGCTTGTACGCTATTCCAACTTTGGATAGCACTCAGCGGTTTTACACTACCAAACCGTGCTTCGATGGCATAAGGTTTTATCGAAATGGCAATATTATAGTATTTAATTGATTCTGAGTACTGTTTTGCTAAATAATATAACCAACCCATTCGAATATTAACAAAGTATTCATTGGATTTATAAATTGGTTTCAGATCGTTGACTACCTGAGAGTATTTCTTTGCCTGTTCCGATTCGTAACTATTGATAAATGCATTTTGAGTCGTAGATTGTTTCTGACTCTTAACTCCATTCACGAACATTGCAAATATTGCAATCAGAGTGATTCTTTTTAGATTTTCCATATTATTCCAGTTGAACATGAATGTTGAATATAATTTATTTTTTTATCAATAATATTTTTTTTATCAAAAGTGTAGTTTCCAAAAACGATAATATGTTTTGATTGAGTCCAAAATGCGCAATATGCTGTGCGAAAGGTAGTTGGGTCAATGGAATTGTAAATGTATAATCCATTATTATCTGCGAAGTTCTTTAAGTTACCAAGTGTTACACTTCCTCTTAACCACAATTTCTTGAAAACTAAGGTTCCGATTGATTGTGAAAAAACAATTCTATTGCTCATTGAATCATTTTAAGAATAGATTGAACTTTGTAGATACATATTTGCGTTACCTGGTAAATGCGCACCAGCCTGTAAACTTATTTGACTGGTATAACCACTGTAGTTATTGAGCAACATAGCAGAAAGCCCAAAATCAAAACGGTTGAAAGTGGTGGTTAGTTTTATTAAACCCATATTTCCTTTATAGTTTGTGGTATTAATTGAACTGTCAATCTTGGCATTGATATAGTGATAGCCAGCACTTACAACAATATGTGGGCTTAAAGTCCAATCCAATAATGCAAAATATTCGTCTTGTTTTACACTGTATGAATCAATTGTTTGCGAATACGTTGAAAGTGATTGATATATATTTAATCTGGAATTCAAATAACTATGAATTCCTATACGTATATAATTTGTATTGCTTCTTAGGTTACTACTATTTGATTTAAAATTATATTCAAAATCCAATAAATTTACTAAACTAAAAGATTTGATTTTAAGTGATTTTTTGAGTTCTAATGGTAATTTTTTAGCATAATATCGGGCATTAGTTTCATTTACCGTATATTGCCCACAATAATACAGGTAGGTAAGAGTATTTACATCATAAGCATCAAATTTCAAGGCTTTTTCGTAATGATATTGAGCCGAAAAGTAATCACCTTTAGAAAAATAGGCAAAACCAACCCTTTGTTGCAAATATTTGAAATCCAAGTTTATACGTTCAGCATCTTTGCTAATTTCAATAAGTTTATCCCAATTGCCATTTATAAAATAAGTATAACTCAAACTATCGATTCTAGCATAATTATTTGCTTGTTGTGCATAGAACGGTTGTGAAATAAAAAGAAAAGTAATTAATACTTTATACATCTGGCTTTTATTTTTGAGTTATCTGAAAAATATTCGAATTCAGTTATTCCTTTTTCAGTAATGGTAATGGTACTATTGCTTAAGGCAGATAACTCTTCACTTAATTTATAGTCAATATTAGTTACAAATCTGGTAAATCCTTTTCCTAATGTATTATCTGATATAAGTATTCTCGATTTGAATTTTACTGAAATAAAATTGTGAAATAGAACAATGAAATCGTGAATCCAGGTTACAAATTTAGCTTTATTTATCATATTTAAGGGTATTGAATCTATAACCTCAATATTAAAGTTGTTACCTAAATAAATTTTTATGAGTATCGGGTGTTGTACCTAAAATTCATTTTTATAGCTAACACAAGC
>JACDZH010000175.1 GCA_013426815.1 Paludibacter sp. | reverse complement strand
TTGCCGTGGCAAATAACGATTGATCCTTTTCTAGGGGTGCTGAGTAGTTACGAAATTTGCCTTATTGAAACTTTAAAAGTTTAATATTTGTTTTCACAATATTTGTCTTTATTTATACATTAAACAGTTACACATCCTTACCCTCATAATAATTAATAAATGCCAAATTTACCATACGTGTACCACCAGGAGTAGGATATTTTCCGGAAAAATACCAATCTCCTGAATGATCTGGACAAGCATTGTGCAATCCTTCAATCGTTTGATATATAAGCTCTACTGGACAATTCACATCTTTAGGTGTTAACATTTCAGCAATTTTTTTTGAAATCTCCACTTGTGAAAATGGATTATAAATTTCGGTTACATAATTGATAATTTCTTCCTTAGGCAAAAGTTCTTGAGCCTTCGATTTATTATAAACTTCGTCAATAACATATTGTCTTCCTGATTCTTTCAATAATTCGATAGCAGCTCTAAAAGCACAGAATTCGTTCATTCTAGCCATATCAATTCCATAATAATCGGGATAACGAACTTGTGGGGAAGATGAAACTATAACAATTTTTTTGGGTTCTAATCTATATAGAATTTTCAAAATGCTCTGTTTTAGTGTAGTACCTCTCACAATAGAATCATCGATAGCAACTAGATTGTCAACTTTTCCTCGGCGAATTGAACCATAAGTTATATCGTAAACATGAGTTGCCAAATCGTCACGTTCATTGTTATTTGAAATAAAAGTTCGCAATTTAATATCTTTAATTAATACTTTTTCAACACGTATAGATTGATTATTTAATGCTTTAATTCCATCTTTCATCCCATAAAATGCCACTTCGGCTGTATTTGGAATAAATGAAAATACTGTATTATCTACATCATTATCAATTGCTTGCAAAATAGGATTTGCTAATGATCTCCCTAATTTTTTACGTTCTTTATAAATATCTAAATCACTACCACGTGAAAAATAGATACGTTCGAACGAACATTTTGCCAATTCAGAAGAAGCTGGACGAATGGTTTCAAATCGCACCGTTCCATTTTTTTTTATTATCATGGCTTCTCCAGGATTTAATTCCTTAATATCTTCCTCCTTCACGTTCATAGCTGTCTGAATCACAGGACGTTCGGATGCAGTTACCACTATTTCGTCGTTGATATAATAGAATACCGGTCTAATTCCTTTCGAATCGCGGAAAACAAATGAATCTCCATGACCTAACATTCCACAAATGACATAACCGCCATCCCATAATTTTTCAGTTTTTCGGATAAATGAAGCAATATCCAAATTTTCCTCAATTTTATGAGTAATTGCTATATCGTTTGTATAGCGTTGTTTAATTTTATTATATTCCTTTTGAACTTCTTGATCAAGTTGAAATCCAAGTGATTCCAACATAAGAAATGTATCTCCTTTATCTCGAGGATGTTGTCCTTTCAATGTTAAATAATCAAATATCTCATCTACATTTGTGAGATTAAAATTTCCTGCAATTACCATTGTTCTATTTTTCCAATTGTGTCTACGAAGAAAAGGATGAACATAGGATAAACCGCTTTTTCCAGTTGTGCTATAGCGTAAATGTCCTAAATATAATTCACCTGCGAATGGTAATTCAGCTTTTGATTTTTCACCACTTTTATATATTTCATTCGGTACATTTGCCAAATTCTTGTTGATAGTAGCGAATATTTCTTGAATGGCGTTTTTGCCTTCTATACGTTCGCGCCAAATATATTCCTCACCAGGAGGCATATCAAGTTTTACTGTGGCAATCCCTGCTCCTTCCTGTCCACGATTATGTTGTTTTTCCATTAGTAAATACAATTTTTGTAAACCGTATTGCCATGTTCCATATTTTTCTTGATAAAAATCCAACGGCTTTAATAGCCTAATCATTGCAATTCCACACATCTTTATTTGATTGATTGGTTAATTTAATATAAGATAATAGACTTTATTTTGATTTAAATGCTATTGCTTTAATTTTCAGACATTTCCCTAAATCCATCTCCCATAAGTAAACGGAACAAGTATTTGAGTTACTTTGCATATTGCAAACAATGAGCTACATTTATTAATTCTACTGTCGTTTCCCTTTACGTTTACTTGTCCCTATTTATCGAGAAAGAAAAAGTTGGGGATTAAGGACGTGCTTAAAAAGTTCAAGTAGTTTTATTACAACTACATAGAATTTTAATCGAAATAAAGTCTAATCAATTACTGATTTTTGATTAAAAAAAAAGCCCCAACGAAATATGAAGGAGCAATTTAATTTATTCTACTGTTACTGATTTAGCCAAGTTTCGGGGTTGATCAACATTACAGCCTTTTACTACAGCTATATGATAAGCTAGTAATTGTAGCGGAATGGCAGCTAATAATGGAACCAAACACTCTTCTGTATCGGGTATACTAATAGTATAATGCGAGAGATTTTTAACTACTACATCGCCCTGGGTAACTATGGAAATGATTTTTCCTTTTCGGGCTTTTATTTCCTGAATATTGCTGACCACTTTTTCGTACATTCCGGCACTTGGTGCTATCACCACTACGGGCATTTCCTGACTTATTAAAGCAATTGGTCCATGTTTCATTTCAGCAGCCGGATAACCTTCGGCATGAATATATGAAATTTCTTTCAGCTTCAATGCCCCTTCGAGTGCTACAGGAAAGTTATACCCACGACCTAAATATATGAAGTTTTGAGCATAAGTGAATGTTTTAGCAAATTCAGCTATAATTTCATTTTGCTTCAATATTTCAGTGATTTTCTGTGGAATTATACCTAACTCTTTCACAATTTGTAAATAATTCTTATTACTAAGTGTTTCATTCTCTTTTCCAATCATCAAAGCTAACATAGTTAGAACAGTTACTTGTGCAGTAAAGGCTTTGGTAGAAGCAACACCTATTTCGGGTCCTGCATGGGTATAACAACCAGAATGTGTATTTCGGGGAATAGATGAACCAACGACGTTACAGATACCAAAAATAAATGCCCCATGTGATTTTGCCAATTCCACTGCTGCCAGTGTATCGGCCGTTTCGCCCGATTGTGAAATTGCAATAACTAAATCATCAGGATTGATTACCGGTTTGCGATAGCGAAATTCAGATGAATATTCAACTTCTACAGGAATACGTGCGAATTCTTCAATAGCGTATTTCCCAATTAAACCTGCATGCCACGATGTTCCGCATGCAATAATAATAATACGTTTGGCATTTAAAAATTTCTCTTTATTGTCAATAAAACCCGCTAATGTAATGTTGTTTTCTTCAATGTTCACCCTACCACGCATACTATCGCTCAGGGTTTTAGGTTGTTCGAAAATTTCCTTAATCATAAAATGAGGAAAACCTCCTTTTTCCAACTGACTCAAAGTCATTTCGAGCTCTTTTACTTCCGGAGTTTTTTCAACATTACCAATAGTTTTGATTTTTAGCTCTTTTCCACGCTGAAGTGTTACAATTTCTTCCTCACCAATATATACTACTTTGTTGGTAAACTCAATTATCGGTGTTGCATCGGAAGCAAGAAAAAATTCATCGTCTCCAATTCCAACTACCAAAGGACTTCCTTTTCGGGCAGCAACAATTACATCGGGATGACCTTTTTCAATTACTGCAATGGCATATGCACCAACAACCTGATTTAATGCTAATTGAACAGCAGTAGTTAAATCAACTTTATTTGATTTTTTAATAAATTCAATCAGTTGAATCAATACTTCTGTATCGGTTTCGCTCGTAAAAGTATAACCACGTTCTTTCAATCCTTCTTTGAGAATAGCATAATTTTCTATAATACCATTGTGAATTAATGCCAATTCTTCCGATTGGGAATAATGTGGGTGTGCATTGATTTGATTGGGCTCACCATGAGTTGCCCAACGAGTATGTGCAATTCCGATAGTACCTTGAATATCTTGCTGTTCTGCAAAATGTAAAAGATCAGAAACTTTCCCCTTGGCTTTATACACATTTAACTTATCATTATGCAATAATGCAATACCTGCACTATCGTAACCACGATATTCTAGTCGTTGAAGACCTTTAATAAGAATTGGATATGCTTGTTTATTACCAAGGTAACCTACTATTCCACACATATTTCTTTGATTTTTATAATCTTAAACTATTTTCATTAATGCAACAAGAAAATTATTGAAAAGTTATAAGATTTTTATTTATTAATATATTTTTTATATTTAACAGAAACTTAATATTCCTTTGTGTTAATAAAACCTTTTCTAATACGATTTAACGCTTCTATTGTATCTTCACGGCTGCTAAAGCCAGTAAAACGCATATATCCATCACCAGAATTACCAAAAACAATTCCGGGAGTTCCGATAACATGATTTTCGTATAATAATTGATGAAAAAATTTCCAGGATGATTGATTGTCAGGCGTTTTGAACCAAATATATGGTGAACTGATACCGCCATAAACTTCAAAACCAAGAGATTGCAGTTCATTTCTAATCAGCGATGCATTTGTCATGTAATATTCAACCAAATCTTGTGTTTCGTTTTTTCCATTTCGCGAATAAATAGCTTCGGCTGCACGTTGAACTACGTATGAAACTCCATTGGTATAATTAGTAATTCTGCGATTCCACAGTTTAATAAGCGGAACTTCATCACCCAATTTGGTGTACACCATTAATTCCTGAGGAAAAATTGTATAGCCACATCGTAAACCCGTAAAGCCAGCTGTTTTCGAATAAGTTCTAATTTCAATTGCAACTTTTTTTGCTCCTTTTATTTCATAAATACTACGTGGTACATTGGCTTCATTCACATAAGCCTGATAAGCACCATCGTACACAATAATACTTTGATGTTCAATAGCATAATCGACCCAACGTTTCAATTCTGTTTTGTTTAAAACAGTTCCGGTTGGATTATTGGGATTACATAAATAGATGACATCCACTTTTTCAGTAGGTAGTTCGGGAATAAAGTCCGTTTCAGCAGTGCAACGTAAATAAACTACATTGCTCCATTTCTGATCATCGTTTATCATTCCTGCCCTACCACTCATAATAGTTGCGTTTTCGTAAACAGGATAAACAGGATCGGCGATTGCAATGATATTATCTCTTCCCAATATATGTCCAATATTTCCAATGTCGGATTTTGCACCATCATTCACAAAAATTGTTTCTTTATCGAGCATAACACCTAATGAACGATAATCTTTTAGAATTTTATCGATTAGAAAATCATAGCCTTTCGGTGGACTATAACCTCTAAATGTTTCAGCACGACTCATTTCATCAATTGCTTTATGCATGGCCTGAACCACTTCGTTTGGCAAAGGACGAGTTACATCTCCAACACCGAGACGAATAATTTTAGATGAGGGATGAAGAATTTTATAGGCGTTAACACGCTTCTCTATTTCGTCAAAACAATAGATTTCGGGAGTTTTTAAATAATTCTCGTTCGCTAATGCCATTCAGGAGAAGGGTTAATAATGTGAAGTAGAAATGCAATATGAAATAAACTGCAAAATTGCAATTTTTTTTTGATGTACTAAAATGTTTTGTCCCAAAAGATGTGAACAGTCGTTGTAAAATCCATTTTGAGTTTGTAGAGTTTGAAGGGTTTAACCTAAATATTATCCAACTACTTCATATTTACTATTGTTCGTCCTTTTAGTTTTCCCTCTAAAATTTCATCCAAGGTACTTTTTACGTCTTCAAGACCTATTTCTTTATAGATTTCCAGCAAATTATTTGGTTTCCATTCACTCGCTAATTTATTCCATAACAATTGTCTGGGTTGACTTGGATAATTTTGAGCCGAAATTCCAATTAATGTGATTCCCCGTAATATAAACGGAAAAACTGTCATGTTTAGTTGAGTGGATGAAACACTTCCACAAGTTGTTACAGCACCTAAAGGTTGTAGAGTTTTTAAAATATTTTCTAAAATAGGACCACCAACTGTATCGATTCCGCCCGCATATTGTGCCGATAACATTGGTCGCTTGTCAATTGCCTGAAAATTAGTACGTGAAATAATACTTGAAGCTCCCAGACTTTTCAAAAAAGGATTTTCAGATTCTTTTCCTGAAACAGCAACTGTTTGGTATCCCAATTTAGAAAGTAAAGATAATGCCACCGAACCCACTCCACCTGTTGCACCTGTTACAACAATTTTTCCTTCGGTTGGTTTTACTAATTCTGTTAGTCGAAGCACTGAAATACCAGCCGTAAAACCAGCAGTTCCAATAATCATGGCTTCCTTCAAACTTAAACCATTAGGAAGTTTTACTACCCACTCGGCAGGAACACGAATATACTGACTAAAACCACCGGAAGTATTCATTCCTAAATCATATCCGGTCACAATCACCTCATCACCAATATGATAATTCTCACTTTCGGATTCAACAATTATACCGGCAGCATCAATTCCGGGTGTATGTGGATAGTTTTTGGTGACACCTATATTTCCCGAAGCTGATAACGCATCTTTATAATTTATTGACGAATAATACACTCTTATTAAAACATTGCCAAATGCTAAATCATTTGTGTTTTTTATTTGTAAACTCTGAATAAATTTTCCTTCAATTTCAGAAACAACTAATGCATTATATTGAATGTTTTCCATAAGAATAAAAGTTAAAAACGTTGAAGTAAAAAGCTTACTTCAACGTTATATTAAAAAACAAATGAACATAGAACAAAAAAATAATACCAAATATGAATGTCCAATTTTCAAAAACAGTTTTTTTTATTAATTAGAGTGTGTTTATAAAGTCCTATATTTTTTGCTCGATTTTATAAAA
>JACDZH010000174.1 GCA_013426815.1 Paludibacter sp. | reverse complement strand
AAGACAAATGTAAACTTTTTTCTTTAGGTACAACACCCGATACTCATATTATTTTATATGCGATTATAATGGAGATGGTAAAATGGATATTTTAGAAAATTATTCAATAGACAACACTGAGTACATTAGTATATTTTATTATAATGGGAATAGTTTTAGTAATGCAAATTATTTCTTAAATAAGTTAGATTTATATTTCAATAGAAAATTGCCTTATTATGATATTAATGGAGATGGGAAATGTGATCTTATTGGTACCTCAATTGATGGGGTATCTTCAATTTCATTCACTACTCCCGAAGCTGAACGGTCTATATCAACAATTACCAATGGAATGGGTATCGCAAATACCATTATGTATAAATTCTTATCTGACAGTTCGGTATATAGTAATGGACCATCTACAGTTGCATCGCCGGTAGTAAAATTGTGTGTTCCTATGTCAGTTGTCAGTCAGGTTATTTCTGGAATTATGGATCATACTGAAACCGCTTACTATAATTATAAAGGTTTAAGACTCCACACCAAAGGTAAGGGAGTATTAGGTTTCGAAGAATTTACTCAAGATAATATTTCTCTGAATAAAAAATCTGTTACACAGTTTGGCTATAACACAACATATTTCAACGTTTATCCTACACAACAAACAGTTTCCACATCATCTGATCAACTAATTTCTACTACAACTTTTGTTCCGGGAGTAATAACTGTAGGACAGGCTAGTGATCATCGGTATTTCCCATATACATCTTCACAGACCACAACTGATAATTTGACAGGGCTAAACTCTACGTCAGAAACTTTAAGTTTTGACAATTGGGGCAATCCATTACAAGTACGGTCGACTACAGGAGGAATCGTCAACACTATGACTATGACCTATATAAAAAAAGGTTCTTGGTGTGATAATAAAGTAGCAACTTTGACTGATTCAAAATCAGTTACAGGCGAAACTACCTATACACGATATACAAACTATTCGTACGATACAAATGGGAACATACTAACAGAAGTTATTGATCCGTCAGACGCTAATAGTTTGACTAACGAATACAAAAATTACGATAGTTTTGGACATACTCTATTGGCTACATCTACAGCAAACGGAGTTTCACGCAGCACTTCTTCTACTTATACAAATTCCGGAAGATTTTTAGCAAGTAAAACTAATGTATTAGGCGAAACTACCTCTTACAATTGGGACGAAACCAAAGGGCAACTCAATAGTGAAACCAACCGATTTGGAACAAGTACATATACCTATAATGGTTTTGGAAGTTTAGTTGAAACGAGGTTACCAGATGGTATACGTAAATCACAGGTGTTACAATGGGCTTCAACTGGAAATGCAGTGGGAGCTAAATACTATGGTTATGCCGAAACTTCGGGGTCAGCACCAATTACTATCTGGTATGATGTGTTGGGACGTGAAATACAAAAAGACAGTTATGGATTAAATGCAAAAAAAATATCGGTAGCAACTGAATATTATAGCAATCAAGTGTATAGGATTTCAGATCCTTATTTCGAATCGGATGCAGAAAATAAAGTATGGGCTAAGACCTATACATACGATAATTACTTTCGTCCATACACATTGACTACACTTATGGGAGTTTGCTCAACTTATTATAATGGTAAAACTACTACAATAACAACTCCTGAAGGTACAACAGAAACCACTGTGAATAATTCCGGACAAACCCTCACGAGCAAAGTAAACGGCAAAACAGTAACGTACTCTTATTATGCATCAGGGCTAATTAAATCTACTACTCCCGAGGGCGGACAAGCCATTACAATGGAGTATAACCTACAAGGCAAACGAACTAAGATAACCGATTCGGATGCCGGAATTGTGGAAACTATATACAATGGTTTTGGAGAGTTGACAGAAGAAAAGCAAAAAATTCACAATGCCACAAATTATATAACTACTACGAATAGTTATACAGCTACAGGTATGTTGCAAAACATTGTTAGAAATGGTGAAACTACTTCTTATACCTATGACACTAATAACAGAGTTAGTACTATCGAAATTGTAGGCAAAAACAAACAGACATTTATCTATGATGGATTCGACCGGGTGACCAATGTAAAAGAAGAAATAGGTACACGGGCTTATAATACGGCAAAGGAATACGATTACTTTGGCAGGGTGAAAAAGGAAATATTTCCTTCAGGTTTCTATACTGTCAATATATACGATAGCTATAGTAATCTGATAGAAGTGAAAGACAAAGCAAACCACTCTATCTGGAAAGCCAATACCGAAAATGCCCGTGGTCAATTGACTTCCATCAACAAAGGTGCTAAAGAAACCACGTTTGGTTTTGATAGCCGAGGACTGCCCACTTCAATTGTTGCTGCGGGAGTGGAAAATATGGCTTATTCGTTTGATGCAAAAGGAAATCTATCTTATCGAACCGACAACTTGACCTATCAAACTGATTCGCTCAAATACGATGGCATGAACCGCCTTACCAACTGGGATGTATATCAAAACAATTCAAGTGTGGCTGCAAAACAAAATAACATAACCTTTGATGCCACTACCAGTAATATCACTGCAAGAAGTGATTTGGGTGCCTTCAGCATGAGTTATGGCGGAAATAGACCTGATGGCACTCCTATTGGACCTCATGCATTGGCTACCATCTCCGGTCTACCTGCCAATTTCCCTACTGGCAATTTGAACGTGACCTATACAGATTTTAAAAAGATAGCCACTCTGGGCGAAGGTACAAAGTATTATGCCCTTACTTATGGTGTGGATGACCAACGCCGGAAATCGGAATACTATGCCAACGGATTGTCGCAAGGTGCTCCTACACTGACAAGATATTATTTGGGTGATTACGAAGAAGAAGTAAACGCGGCTGGAAATGTGCGCAAAATTCACTACCTTAGCGGCGCCATTTTGATACAGAATAACGGAGTAGATAGTTTACTTTATACTTACTCTGATAACCAAGGCTCATTATTAGCACTGACCAATGAAGCTGGCACTGTAGTAGAAAAATATGCTTACGACCCTTGGGGAGCACGCCGTAACCCAACGGATTGGACACAGAAAGACCTACGCACAAAATGGATAACCAACCGTGGTTATACGGGGCACGAACATATTGATGCTTTTGGCATAATCAACATGAATGGTAGGGTGTACGACCCACTCACTGCCATGTTTATGAGTCCTGACCCACAATTACAATCGCCGGATAATTGGTTGAATTATAATCGGTATGGGTATTGTTTTGGAAATCCTTTTAAATATACAGACCCAACTGGGGAATGGGCATTTTGGGATGATGTTGCAGCATTAGTAGTTGGTGGAACAATAAATTGGGTAAGTAATGGTTGCCAATTCAACTTAAAAGGACTATCTTATTTTGGTGCTGGAGCTGTAGCAGGAATTACGACTCTATATGCCCCTGGTGCAGCCATTGCAATTTCAGGTGCTCTTGGAATGACAAATTCTGTTATAGGTCAAGGATTTGATCAGAGTGGAAATAAATTCAATGTTAAAAACGTTGATTTTAGTCTGGATGGTGCCCTTGGTGCCGGATTAATGTCTGCTGTAACATCATCTGCAGGAGGAGCATTGGGAAATGCACTGCATCTTGATAAGCTGGTGAGTGGTATTGATTCTCCAATACTTAAGAATCTAGTGGGCGGTATGATTGGTAGTACTACCATTGGAGGTGCTTTTGGAGGTCTTGCAGCAGTTGCTAATGGACAGAATTTTTGGGCAAGGAGCTTGGAATGGAGCTAAAATGGGTTTTATTTCAGGTTCAATCAGTGGATTAGGGGCAGGGGTGCAATATTCATTAAAAAATAAAGTAAATTTGTTCACTGGTAAGCCGAATCCAGTAATGCCAAAACCAATAGCTTTACCAGAACATATTGATTATCAAGCAAATGACGGTTTCCAAGGTCAAACAAAACAAGAATATCTTATGCCAGGTGATGTTGTGGATAGGTATGGTGAAGTAACAGCTAAATCTGAGTTTTTAGCCCCACAAGGAACTTCTATTGAAATGCGATCTTTATCGCCCAATACAGATACAAGTATTTACAATTGTTATATGGTTGTAAAACCAATTACAGTTACCTCGGGTACAATAGCTCCATGGTTTAATCAACAAGGTTTGGGGACACAATTTCGTACTCCAGTACCAATCCAAACATTATACAACAGAGGATTTATAATTAAATTTTGAACTTTATGAATAGAAATGAGCTAAAAATAATATTAGAAAAAATGGATATCCCAAATACTGGATATTCACTTTATGGGGAAAGAGGCCTCGATAGAACAATTCTTGAATGGGGTTTAAAGTGGAGAATATATAGTATCAATGAAAAAGGTGGTGAACATGAGATTGCTGCATTTGGAACTGAAAGTGAAGCATGTGAATATTTCTACAATATGATGATAAAATACAAATTTTTTTTAGATAGAATGGAGCATGATGTATATGTACCAACACCACCTGAAGTAAAAAGAATATTTATTGTTTCAAATACAGGGGATACAGATGTTCAAAAGGATGATTGACAGCTCCTAATGAATATCATAATTTTGTAATAGAGCAAATGAAAATTATTGATAACATGCCTAATATGAATCAAGGACTTTTTATCGAGCAATTTAAAATAAATATTAGACAGCCCGTAATAAATAACCCGAGTATGCTATATAAAAACTTTTGGAAATGATAAATAAGTATTTTGAATTAATAAGAGATGGTTATTATGAACCTGGAGGTGTAATTTACGCCTCCAGTGATATAATCTATCCATTAGCAAGAGATGGTAAACCTATTTCAAACTGGCAAAATCTAACTTTCACATTAAAAGATGGCAATTATTTGTCTTATCATGCTGTTAATGCTGGTGCTAACCTAGTAGATGATGAACTGAAAACCAGAATAGAAGAATTTATTCCTGTAAATTATCCCTTAGAATTTTTACCAGTAAAAGTTCTAAGTGAAATATATGGAGAAAAACAATATTTTATTATGCATTTTAAAATTATTTTTGATGTCATAGAACCAATAAATACAGTCTACGTTGATGGGACTAAGTCAATTATTAAACTTTGTCTTGACTACAACAAGGTTAAAAATTTGGATATATTTAACTCACAACCAGCTATAAATGATATAATAGTGTCTGATAAAATACGTAAAGCTATTAAGAAACGAAAGTTGGATTTTGGTATTGAATTTTCTAAATTACATTGTGTTTAGTTGAACATACTTACAACCTTATTCCACTATTTCAACCTTTTAAATAGTTTTGGCGATATAAATCTAGCTGACATGTTATTATGGATATAGAAGAAATAAAATTTCATATAAATGAATATATTGAAAATGCTTTAATTTGTGCTCAACAGTCTTGTACAAATTCATTTTCAAAAAACATAAAATTAATCATTAATTTTATCTCTATCGAAGAGAATGAGCAAAATCTCAACTTTAATAAATCTAAGAAAATTAAATGCTTAAAAAAGCGCAAGTTTATTAGTGTTAATAATCTCGCATTAGAGATATTCAAGAATCAGTATAATTTAAGTTGGATTGATTTTGTTCTATTTTATACTTCAAAAAATGAAACAATAATAATTGTTGATTTAATAGAAAGTGAAAACAATAAAGAATTAAATTTTCACTGTAGTATTATGGCCCCCCGTCCAACCGGATATGTAATTAATTAGATGTTCGGAAGATGAGCGTTGCACGTGGGTGGGATTTTCTTTTAATCCCACCCTTTGTATTCTTCGGATTTGTAATCCGTCTTAAAAAAATAAAAAAACAAATGAACATACAGCATCGCATAACAGGGGAAGTTTATTTTGTAACCGATACGGTGGTAGATTGGGTGGATATATTTACACGTCCTATTTTTAGGCATATCATTATAGACTCATTGCAGCATTGCCAGAAAGAAAAAGGGCTTGTCATCTATGCTTGGGTTTTAATGACAAACCACATGCACATGATAGTTGGTGCCAATGGTGTAAACAAAGTATCGGATATAATGCGTGACTTCAAGAAGTTTACCAGCAAGGAAATACTTCGCACTTTACTCGTAGAGCCAACGGAGAGTCGTCAGGAATGGATGTTGAATAGGTTTGAGTATGCTGGCAAGAATGATAAAAAGATTAAGAATTATCGTTTCTGGCAAGAGGGCAATGATGCACAGGGCATTTATTTAAATGATTATTTCAACCAGAAGCTTAACTATATCCACCAGAATCCAGTAGTTTCAGAGATAGTAAACCAGGCAGAAGATTATCGCTATAGTTCGGCTATAGACTATGCTGGAGGAAAAGGGCTGTTGGAAGTGATGGTGGTTTGAGTTAAAGAACGGATTGCAAATCCTAAGAATACAAAAGTTGGGATTGCAAATCCCAACAACGCGGCGTCCAACTTTTGTATAAGGAATAAGGGGGATATCCGGTAGGAAGGGGACAGATGCTGCGAAAGAACTTACTGCTAATATGATAGCTGCAGCTGAATGGCCTGATTTTAAAACATACGATGCTGGCACATTGAAAACGGTAGAATGTGTTGCACCTGCTAAGGTGTTGAAAGCGGAAGTGATTAATACAGAAGTGAATTCAACATCAAATACTCTTTCGAATAGCTATTTTCAGAATGCATTGAAATATGAAGGCGTTCCATATAAATACGGAGGCATGTCTGAAAACGGTTTAGATTGTTCTGGATTGGTAAATCTGTCTATGGGATTTACTAAAAGAATGTGGACAACATCAGGCGGAAATCCTCCTGGCAATTGGCAAAAATTGAAAACAAACACAACCTCATACAATAATTTTAAAAAACACAACACTTATTTTGCCCTCTAAAATCTTGAGTGTGTGAGCATACGAAAT
>JACDZH010000173.1 GCA_013426815.1 Paludibacter sp. | reverse complement strand
AGATATATAAATTTAAAATCCGACAGTTTTTAATTTTTGTCGGTCAATAGTGTTTATTAATCTTATTATAAAGCCTATGTAATATGATAAACTTTCTAAGATTGAAATATCGTAAAATTGAAATTCCTAGATACTCCCCATTCGCCCTTTTCAGTTTGTATTTATATACTTCCATCTTTATTAATTGTTTAAAACTCTACGGAATATTGACTATTGTGTGTTCAATAAATGACCCATTCTTGTTGCAAACCATTATATAATAAACTGATTTTTAATATTGTGCACTACCAATTAAAAAATTGGAATGAAAAAAATTTTACTTTGTTGGCTGTTTAATTTTAAAGAATATTTAGAATTAATTTAGAAAATATTTTCATTTTACTAATGGACATAAAATTCTGATATTTGAGTTTTAAATAACTTAAAAAACAATTATAAATTTTGAAACTGAGCATATTTATTTCCACTGTTTTTTATACTATTTTTTAATTTTTGCTCATCGCTTATTGATGATAATGAAATAGAAAAAAACAGCATTTCTCAGGAATTAGACCCTGCAAAAAGTTTTTACGCAGCCAGTGGAGCAAGTTTTTAAGTATCGTGTATTTCAATCTCCACCCATTGAAGACAACACAAACAACAATAATTATCACATTGCTGAGGCATATAAAGTTATTGACAATCAGGTCGTTTTTTCAGTTATTTAAAAATATGCCCTTCCAGCTATCAGTATGGTTAGGTATGGAGCAATTCTCAAATACAAGGGCAATTACAACAATCCTGATTCAATCAATAGCGTAAGTATCTATAAATCGCAATACGATCAAGTTCCAACTTATAATGAGCAAGAAATTGATATGAATAATACGCGACTTTAAACTTATAACTATTCTAATGGAAGTTTTGATGAATTTGGTTTTGATAACATTATAATAAATGTCAACAACCCTATATTTTTTCAAGGGGCAATACCGTCAAGTTCAAATCGGGGGTATTTGCACACACTCAATCACGTCAATTTTATGCTGAGTATGGGTTATAATTTCAATTCGGTTCGTCCCAACTATTATCGCTACTATCCTGCAAATTATTCATGGATTGTCGAAGCGGTTTGTCAAATAGAATTGGTTCCCTGCATCAATACCAATATCCCGTTGAAAAACGATGCTTCAAAAGCCGGAAATACGGATAAAGTTTTTTGGGTATATCTAAGTTGTACCACCAATCTTGCAAACGAAAAGATAAATATTCTCAGCTACAACGGAAGTACTTTTACTGATATAATAATTTTGGTTGGCATTGGTAGTATTGGGTCGTGAGTGAGTTCTGTTAATTCCATCACCCCCGCTTGCACCCGCTTGCGCATGTCTGTGACCTGTGAAATTCAAAAAGAAAGTTTCTTATCTTTTTCTTTATTGGCACGGTTCATAGACCCACGCCAGGGGGCTGGTCTGTGACCCGTGCTTTTTCCAAAGAAAGTTTTATTCTTGTTTCAATTTTTGAAACGGTTCACAGAAGCGCACTAGAGGGGGTATTGAAAGAATAAATATAATTGGTTTAGTTTATAAATAGCGGAATTTTTGTTAATATAAGCATCTATGCAAAACGATAAATCTCACCCTCAAATACAAAAACTTGTTAGCTTTACTTTTAATATATCTTGAATGATTTGGCATAATAAAGAATTAATCCTTTATAAACCAAATAAAATTTAATTTAGTTTTTTTGTTTTAAATATAAAAAATAAAATTGTACTTTTACGGCGAATAACTAATCGAACAACAAAAAAATTTATTATTATGAACCATTTATTATTTCTTAATATGGGTGCAGGTGAAGTGATTGTAATTGCTTTGATTGTGTTGCTTTTATTTGGTGGAAAAAAAATACCAGAATTGATGAAAGGTATTGGAAAAGGTGTAAAAAGCTTTAAAGATGGGCTTAGCGACATTGAAACTGAGATAAAAAAGGATGTTAAAAATAACGAAAAACCTGAGACAGACAAATAGACATGAGTGTGCCTACCGAAAGTGAAATGACATTTTGGGATCATCTTGATGAGTTGCGAAAAATCTTGTTTCGTATAGCTGCCTTTGTTACTGTAATTGCACTTGTATCATTTATGTACATGAAGGAGTTATTTGAAAATGTGATACTTGCACCATCTCGAAATGATTTTTTTCTGTACGAATTGATGAATCGCATGAGTGAAAAATTACCGATTTTTCCCGATTTTTGTGTGGGCAATTTTCAGGTTAAAATTATCAATATCAATCTTTCATCTCAGTTTTTTATACACATGTCCACTTCTTTGTGGTTTGCTTTGGTTTTTAGTTTTCCATTTGTGATTTATCAATTTTTTATTTTTGTAAAACCTGCACTTTACAGCCACGAACAAAAAAATGCTGGATTGGCATTTTTCTTTGGTAATATATTGTTTTATATTGGTGTAGCAATAGGTTATTTGTTGGTTTTTCCACTTACATTGCGGTTTTTAGCCGGCTATCAACTCAGTTCGTATATCGAAAACAGCGTTTCGCTCGATTCGTATATGGATAATTTTTTGTTGCTTTGTTTTGTTATGGGCTTGGTTTTCGAATTACCTTTGCTTTCGTGGTTTTTATCAAAAATAGGAATTTTAAATCGGAGTTTTTTCAACAAATTCCGTAAACATGCAGCTGTTATTTTATTAATCGTTGCGGCAATTATTACCCCTTCGGGCGATCCGTTTTCATTGTTAGTTGTATTTTTACCAATATATATGTTATGGGAAATCAGTGCATTGGTAGTTAAAAAATCACAATAAAGAATTTAATATACAATTATTATTAAATATTACATATAAAATTATTGTTGTCCGATAAAATTTAAAAATATTCTTGCGAAGCCTCATTATGTATGAATTACATCGAATTTTGTTTGTAGAGGGCTTACTTTAATCACGCTCTTTCATTCTGCCTTGAAGAAAAAGAGTAAAGAAAATTGTAGGAGTGTAGCGTTAAAAAGCCATCATTGTTAGAGCGACAAAGGAATGAGTTTGACGGGATTAACGTAACACAGAAAATTTTTAGCTTTTAATCCACAGCGGTGGTCTTTTTTTTGTTTACTTTTTTGGGCTGAAGCTAAACAGCGTAAGCCTGTACGGCTTGAAGACAATATAGTATAATTTTTATCAGTACAACAATAATATAAAATTTATCATCAATAAATAATTCATTTCATTTTCAAATTTTTAAATTGACACATTTTCAAATTAACTTTAACTTAATATGAAACGACGAGATTTTTTTAAGTCGGCAACAGTGGTTGGTTTGGCAACAATTCTTAAGCCCGAAACTATTGCGTCAAATAATTCCATTTCTGTTCAATCGACCCCGGATTTGGTGGCAGTGATGGGTGGCGAACCTGATCCAATGTTGATATGTGCCATGAAAGAATTAGGTGGCATTGGCAAGTATGTAAAAAAGGGTGACATAGTAGTTATTAAACCCAATATTGGTTGGGACAGAGAACCAGAAATGGCCGCCAATACCAATCCCGAACTTGTGGGGGCACTTGTAAAACTTTGTAAAAATGCTGGTGCACGTGAAATTATTGTATTTGATCATACCTGCCATAATTGGCAAAAAAGTTATGAAAACAGCGGAATTCAAAAAGCGGTAACCGATGCCGGTGGAATTATGGTGCCTGGAAATGACGAATCTTATTACCGTGAAGTTGATTTACCACTGGCTGTAAATCTAAAAAGCACCAAAATTCATCAAGCTATTCTCGATTGCAATGTATGGTTTAATGTACCTGTATTGAAAAATCATGGTGGTGCAAAGAATACAATTTCTATGAAAAACCTTATGGGAATTGTTTGGGATAGAAAATTCTATCATGGCAACGATTTACATCAATGTATTGCTGATACGGCTACATTTCATAAAAAACCAGCCCTCAATATTGTGGATGCTTATAGAATTATGAAGTCCAACGGACCACAAGGAAAATCGGATTCGGATGTTGTGATGTTAAAATCTTTGATTATTTCGTCAGATTTTGTAGCAGCAGATACTGCTGCAATGAAAATGTTTACTCAAGTTCAACCTACTGATATAAAGGATGTTCGTCATATTGCGTTAGCAGAGAAACTAAAAGTTGGCACACAAAATCTGGAGAAACTAAATGTAAAGAAGATAAAGATGAATTAAGAGTTTCAAATTCTTTGTTCAGTATTTTGTGTTTTGTGTTTAGTTTTTTCGCCTTATCAATTTTATAATTTTATCAAATAAATTGGTTTTTTTGATATGAAAATTCTAAAAAAAATCCGCATTGCAATTGCCATTTTGCTTTTTCTGCCTATTCTTTTGTACTTTATTGATTTTACAGGAAAATTGCCAATGCAGCTACATGTATTGCTGAAAATTCAATGGATTCCGGCATTGCTATCTTTGAATATTATTATCATTGGTACGCTGTTGCTACTGAGTCTATTGTTTGGAAGAATTTATTGTTCTACTGTTTGTCCAATGGGTGTTTTTCAGGATATTATTAGCTGGAAATCACGGTTTTTCAGTAAGAAAAAAAAGAAATTTGGCTATGATTACAAAAAACCACAGAACTTGCTACGTTATTCAATTCTGTTTCTTACGGTTATTACTTTCGTTCTTGGAAGCTCCTTCCTGGTAATTCAACTTGATCCCTATAGTATTTTTGGTCGAATTATATCACAACTTTTCCTCCCACTCTTTATTTGGGGAAATAATATATTGGCTGCAGTTTTGAGTGGGATTGGAAAATTTCCGATCTACAAAGTAGAACAAGTTGAATTTGTTACGCTCGCTTTTGGTATTTCTTTATTTTTCTTTTTGTTGATAAGTGTAATGTCGTGGTTTCGTGGCAGATTATTTTGTAATACAATTTGTCCTGTAGGCACATTTTTAGGGCTTTTTTCAAAAATATCCAACTTCAGAATTACTATCAATGAATCTTCATGCAATCACTGTGGAACTTGCCAAAAAGTATGCAAATCGGAATGTATCGATTCAAGTAACATGAGTATTGATCATTCTCGCTGTGTAACTTGCTTTAACTGTATGACTGTATGCAAAAAATCGAGCATGAAATATGAGTTTGGTTACAAAAAAGCAGTTGTAGAAGTGGCTCAAAAACCCGCAAACAATAGTAGGCGAACCTTTCTGATTACTTCGGGTGCAGTAGTTTCTACATTGACTTTTGCTAATGTAAAAAAACAAATAGGCAAGAAAGATGCCATGCTCAATCGTAAACCCATAATGCCTCCAGGAGCTACCAATATCGATCATTTTAGTGCGCATTGTACCGGATGCCAGCTTTGTGTTACCAAATGTCCCATGCAAGTTCTAAAACCTGCAGCTTTGCAATATGGGATTTCCGGCATTATGCAGCCACATTTAACATTTTCGACCGAAGTTTTTTGCAGTTATGAGTGTAATATTTGCACCACAGTTTGTCCTTCAAATGCATTGAAAAAGCTTCCAATTGAAGAAAAAAAATTGGCACAATTGGGAGTTGCAAAATTTAGGAAAGATATTTGTGTAGTTTACACCGATGAAAAAGATTGTGGTGCTTGCTCTGAACATTGCCCTACTCAGGCAGTGAAAATGATTCCTTATAAAAATGGTCTAACAATTCCCGAGGTTACCGAAAACATATGTATTGGTTGTGGAGCATGCGAATCTATATGCCCTGTTCGTCCTTTCCAATCCATTTATGTAGAAGGCAACACAATACAAATTAATGCTAAAAAACCACCCGAAGCAAAAAAGTTTGACAAAAAAATTGATAATTTTGGATTTTAAAAATTGAATTGTTATTCCGAAACACTTCGAATTTAAGTTAGAAAATTAGAAATACTTCATAAAAACAGCAATAACACAAGAATTATCCCCAATTATGCCTTTTTTCTTGTGAACAGATTCACAAAAAAATCTATCTTTGTAGGTCAAACATTAAAAACAGGAGATGTTAGAAATTATAATTAAGGGAGTAATGATTGGATTATGTATTTCGGTACCATTGGGACCTATTGGTATGCTTTGTATCCAACGAACCCTTAATAGGGGTCAAAAGTATGGCTTTGCAACAGGATTTGGAGCAAGTACTTCTGACTTAATTTATACAATTATTACCTTGTTTTTTTTAAGTTTTGTATTAGATTTTATTGAAGATCATCGCTTTATCATTCAATTATTGGGAAGCATTGTTGTAGTAGTATTTGGCTACTACATTTTTAACAGTAATCCTGCCACTCAACCAAAGCCAAACGAACCACTCAAACACAGCCTATTGGGTGACTATGTAACTTCATTCGGATTAACACTTTCAAATCCCCTAGTATTATTTGTATTAATTGCACTTTTTGCACGATTTGAATTCATTGGAAATAATACAACTTTGTTTGTCACAATTTGCGGTATTTTATCAATTCTTGGTGGAGCCCTAATTTGGTGGACAACCCTTACCTTTTTTGTAAGCCATTTTAGAAACAAGTTAAATATGCGGGGTTTGAAAATTATCAATCAAATTACAGGTGTAGTCATCATTCTTATTGGTTTTGTAGGATTATTTTTTGGTCTATTTGAATAAAGAAGCCAACCCATTTTCACAACGAATTGGCTTAATCTTAATCTAATGAAGATTGATAAACAAAATGTTTTTAATTTCTCATACGAAATTTTATTTATAATTTTCACTCTATAATCATTGTAATGGATGGATTTTGATTGTTTGAAAAGGAACGCATCATTTCTTGTTTGGTCATTTTTCCACTTATCCAAATCAAGCTAAATTCACCTTTTTGTTTTGTAACTATCAACATATCCGCATTATTGGCACCAATAATACGATAATATATTTGTACTCTTTCGCCTTTTTCCTGTTTTCCGCATTGGGACACCCTATAAAATTTTGACAATATTATA